>PWUO01000265.1 GCA_003562555.1 Dehalococcoidia bacterium | reverse complement strand
GTGGTGAGGGCAATGCCGAACACTCCCTCCCAGATAGGTATGGGCATGACGGTGTGGACGGCAACACCTCAGGTGTCGGAATCTCATGTGGCACACGCACGCGCCATTCTGTCTGCACTGGGCGATGAGTTGTATGTGCCGGACGAGAAGTACGTTGACATGGCGACTGCCCTCAGTGGCAGCGGCCCCGCGTACGTGTTCCTGTTCGTGGAGGCTCTGGTTGAGGGCGCAGTCGCGATCGGGATGCCGCGGCCGATGGCCGAGCGGCTGGCGCTGCAGACGTTGCGAGGATCAACCGAGTATCTTGCGCAGTCGGGCAAGCATCCGGCTGAGCTGCGCAATATGGTGACATCACCGGGAGGAACAACAGCGGCTGCCCTCCGCGAATTCGAGAAGGGCAGCCTCAGATCTGTCGTATTGGACGCGATTACCGCCGCTTACACACGGTCGAAAGAACTCTAGCTGTCTAGTAGGTGCCTTCGACTGGATCCTGACCGGGGTTCAATTTCTTGAACTTCTCCAGCAGTTGTTCCTTGGTCTCCGAGTTATCGGGGTCAGGTATGGGAGCTCCAACCGGGCACACTTCGGCGCACCGGGGGCCTTCGAACCAGCCTACACACTCAGTGCACTTGTCGGCGTCGATGACGTACGCCGCATCGCCTTCGCTGATGGCGAAGTTCTTGCATTCGGATTCGCATGCGCCGCAACTGATGCAGTCTTCAGTGATCTTGTAAGCCATGGTGATGCATTACCTCCTCAGGTACGCGTATTGGGGCTATTGTACTGGCCACCTGTGCGTTTTTCAACCTCGCGGATGTAGTCCGCGTACTTCTGCGTCAGGGCTTCGGCCACGTGGTCGGGCACCATGCCTTCGAGGCAGCCACCCAGCCTGGCGACCTCCTTTATGACGCTGGAGCTTATGAACTGGTACTTCGGACTTGTCATAAGGCATACGAGCTCGATATCAGGCGCCAGCTTGTGGTTCATCAGCGCCATTTCAAACTCTCGCTCGAAATCGGAGTTGGCCCGCAGTCCTCGGATCATTACATCGGCCTTCATGTGGTGGATGAAATCCACAACCAGTCCCGAGAACGCCTGGACTGATACGTTGGGGATGTCTTCGGCTGACGTTTGAGCGAGCGCAATGCGTTCCTCAACGCTGAACAGGAGGTTCTTCTCCGGCCGGTCGTACACGGCCACGACGAGTGTGTCGAACAGCGCGGAGGCTCGCTTCACGATATCGATGTGACCGTCTGTGATGGGATCGAACGACCCGGGATATACGGCGATGGTCATCTTACTGCTCCTCTCTGCGGAATATGCGTATATGGGTGTCGCCGTAACGGCGCTCCTTCCACGTGATGAACGGGCCGTACCTCTGCGCAATCGGATGGCGGTCACCGTGGCTCACGACGATCAGACCCTCTCCGGATACCAGTGTGCGCTCGCAGAGGGATGAGAGGATGCCTCCAGTGCTGGCATCATCGTACGGAGGGTCAAGCATGACCAGATCATAACTCCCCTCCATTGTATCAATGGCCTTCATGGCTGAGATGCAGTGCACTGACGCGCGGTCGGTGAAGCCCGTCTTCTGAAGGTTCTGTCGTATGATGGCGCAGCACTCACGACTGTTGTCCACAAAGTCGACACGGGTGGCTCCTCTGCTGAGTGCCTCTATTCCCAGGGCGCCGCTTCCGGCGAAGAGATCGAGCACAACATCGTAGCTGCAATCTGCGCTGTCGATCATCGAGAAGACAGCCTGCCTCGTGAGACTGGTGGTGGGCCTCACTCGTCTGCCCGGTGGGGCCTTCAGTTCAATGCCTCGCGCACTTCCTCCCTCTACTCGCATTGTAGGTCCCGCTTGCCGCGCACGATTGTACAACGACATTCCTACGTTCATCAATGGCCCCAAGTGTTTGACTGCCATAGGGGCATACACTATACTTCGGCGTGAGTACGAAGGACGGTTACTCGTATGAGTAGTGGTTTTGAAAGGTTCTCCGAAGGTGCACGCAAGGTCCTGACGAAAGCTCAGGAAGAGGCGAAGCGCCTCGGCCATGGTTACATCGACACCGAGCACATATTGCTTGGCATCGTCGACGAAGAGGCGGGCGTCGCGGCCAAGGTTCTTACCAATCTGGGCGTTCCGCTTGCCAAAGTGCGGGCGGCCGTTGAGTTCGTGGTCGGTAAGGGTGAGCGCCGAACGGCAGGTGATATCAGCCTCGCTCCGCGCGCTAAGCGCGCCATCGAGGTTGCGGTCGATGAGGCCAGACGCCTCAACTCGAGTTACATAGGCAGTGAGCATCTGCTGCTTGGACTGCTCGGTGGCAAGGAAGGCGTCGCCTGCAACGTGCTTGAGAACTTCGGCATCACCATCGAACGTGCCCGGGAGGAAGTCTCTCAGGTGATGCGCCATGAGTCGATGCACGCACGGACCAATCGCGCGGCAAGCAAGACTCCCACACTGGATCAACTGGGTACTGATCTCACTGCGCTGGCCAGGGCCGGCAAGCTCGATCCGATCATTGGACGAACCCAGGAGATCGAACGCGTCATCCAGATTCTGAGCAGGCGCACGAAGAACAATCCGGCACTTATTGGTGAGCCGGGTGTGGGCAAGACAGCCATCGTGGAAGGACTGGCTCAGCGTATCGTCGATGGAGAGGTGCCCGAGGCACTGCAGGGCAAGCGGGTGGTCGCCCTGGATATCGGCGCACTCGTGGCAGGTACGAAGTACCGCGGCGAGTTTGAAGAGCGCATGAAGAAAGTCATCGAGGAAGAAAAGGCCGCGGGAAACTGCGTACTGTTCATCGATGAGATGCACACAATCGTTGGCGCCGGGGCAGCCGAGGGGGCTGTGGATGCCTCCAACATGCTTAAGCCGGCTCTGTCACGTGGTCAGTTGCAGTGTATCGGCGCCACGACCTTGAACGATTATCGCAAGTACGTGGAGAAGGACCCCGCGCTTGAACGAAGGTTCCAGACCGTGCTGGTGTCGGAGCCGAGTGTGGAGGACACGCTCAACATACTGTTGGGTGTGAGGTCGCGCTACGAGGAGTTTCACCAGCTCACCATTACTGATGATGCCCTGCGCAGTGCCGCCTCTCTTGCGGCGCGGTATATCCCTGACAGGTTCCTGCCTGATAAGGCAATAGATGTAGTCGATGAGGCGAGCTCACGCGTTCGGATAAGGCGCGGCAGCGCTCCGCTGGGTCTGACGGATGCGCGCAAGGCGCTCGAGACGGTACGACGCGAGAAGGAAGCTGCCATCGCCGCGCAGCAGTACGAGTACTCTGGCGAGTTGCGTGAACGTGAGCTCCAGCTGGTGGACAAAGTGGCGCTGATGGAGCACGAGTGGCAGTGTCAGCGTGAGAGTGAGCGACCCGAGGTCGGTGAGGACGATGTTGCCGAGGTCGTGAGCATGTGGACAGGAATACCGGTCGTTCGACTCAGCTCTGACGAGAGCACTCGCCTGCTCCAGATGGAAGATGCACTTCATGGCCGCATCATCGGTCAGGATGAGGCGGTGACGACTATCGCGAAGGCGGTGCGCCGTGCGCGCGCTGGACTCAAAGATCCGCGGCGGCCCATCGGCGTCTTTATGTTCCTCGGGCCTACCGGTGTCGGTAAGACGGAGCTCGCCCGGGCGCTATCGGAATTCATGTTCGGCAGTGAGGATACCCTCATCCGTCTCGACATGTCCGAGTTCATGGAGCGCCACACTGTCGCCCGTCTCGTTGGTGCACCTCCTGGCTACGTTGGCTACGACGATGGCGGCCAGTTGACAGAGGCGGTCCGGCGCAAGTCGTACAGTTGCATACTGCTGGACGAGATCGAGAAGGCGCACTACGATGTGTTCAACATTCTGCTGCAGATCTTCGATGACGGACATCTGACCGATGCGAAGGGCAGACGTGTCGATTTCAGGAATGCCATAATCATCATGACGAGCAACGTGGGCGCCGAGCTCATCCGCAAGGATATGACCATCGGCTTCTCCACACAGAGTGACAGTTCTCAGCAGCAACAGGTGGAATACGACAAGATGAAGGATAAGGTCATGGCCGAGTTGAAGAACCGGTTCCGGCCCGAGTTCCTGAATCGTCTCGATGCCACCGTCGTGTTTCATTCACTGGGCAAGGATGAACTGCGTCAGATCGTGGACCTCATGCTTGATCAGGTATCGAAGTCGCTCATCGAAAAGGGCATCCATCTGGTGGTCTCTGAGGCGGCCAAGGACCTGCTCGGCAGCAAGGGTTACGATCCGGTATTCGGGGCAAGACCGCTACGCCGCATCATCCAGAGCATGCTCGAGGATCAACTGTCCGAGGCCATACTACGCGGAGAGTTCCGCTCTGGCGATACAGTGGAGATCGATGTGAGGGAGGAGCGGCTTGTGATGCTCGCGCAGGGTGAGATACGGGAGCTCGTTCCTTCTGGAGAGATCTCCCACTGATCATACTGCGTCGGCAGTCCCAGGGTCGTTGAACCGTCACCCACCGTTCTGCGATGAGATAGCGTGTGACGCCCGAGAATCGTAGCGGATCCAGGCCGAGACAGATATTCGTCTGTCAGCACTGCGGCCGCGAGAGCCTCAAGTGGCTCGGGCGCTGTCCTTCCTGCGAAAGCTGGAACAGCTTTGAATCAGTCGTGGCTGACCGTCGCTCCGGGGCCTCGTCTTCGATTGCGTCCGGGGCCGTGCCCGAAGAACTCTCTTCAGTGTCACTTGACTCGTCCCCACGGGTGAGCCTGGGCATTTCGGAGTTCGATCGCGTTCTCGGAGGTGGACTGGTACCAGGTTCACTTGTCCTTCTCGGAGGCGAACCGGGAATAGGAAAGTCCACTCTTCTCCTGCAGGTATGTCAGCATCTTACGCGCGACCAGAGAACGGTTGTCTACGTGTCCGGAGAGGAATCCGCACACCAGGTGCGCCTCCGGGCGGTGCGCCTTGGGGTCTCCGGTGAACGGATCCTCCTGCTGGCGGAGACGAGCCTTGATGCCGTGCTGGATCACCTGAATTCGATCGCTCCCTCGCTCGTGATCGTCGACTCAATTCAGACCATGAGCCTGGATGGTGTCGCTGGGGCGCCCGGCAGCATTAGCCAGGTGCGTGAGTGCACGCTGGCGCTCATGCGTTTCGCGAAGCAGCACTCGGTATCGGTACTCATAGCAGGTCACGTCACGAAGGAGGGCGCTATCGCCGGGCCTGGAACCCTTGAGCACATCGTGGATGTAGTGCTCTATATGGAAGGTGAACGGCACAGTGCGTATCGCCTGGTACGTGGCGTGAAGAACCGCTTCGGCTCTACTGATGAACTGGGTGTGTTCGAGATGGTAGCGACCGGGCTCGTTCCCGTTGATAATCCATCTCTGGTGTTCGCGGGCGGAGAGCGACACCAGGTTATCGGCTCCGTCATCGTGCCGATCCTGGAGGGCAGCCGTCCCCTTCTCGTCGAGATTCAGGCGCTCACCACCCCCGCGGGGTTTGGTCCGCCCCGGCGGGTTGCGACTGGCTTTGACCTGAACCGTCTGTTCCTCATAACCGCGGTACTGGCGAAGCGGGCACGGCTGAAGCTCTCGGACCAGGACGTGATCGTCAACGTGACCGGGGGGCTCCGTGTCGCCGAACCTGCTGCGGACTTAGGCGTCGCGCTCGCCGTCGCGTCCAGCTTACGGGATCGTCCCTTGAAAGGTGGACTGGTTGTGTTCGGTGAACTGGGACTTGGTGGCGAAATCAGAGGTGTCACACAGCCGATGCGAAGGATTGGTGAGGCTGCCCGGCTGGGTTTTGGCGGTTGCATCCTCCCTTCCGAGGCGAAGATCGGTTCTGAAGGAGCCGCAGGCATTGAACTTCTGAGGGCAGCCAGCATCGGTCAGGCCGTCGCACTCGCGTTTGATCGCTCTGGCGCATCTTTCAGCACGGACATGCAGGTAGAGTGATGGAGAGAGTGGGAGCGATTGTGCCTGCGGCGGGCCAGAGTGTGCGGATGGCAGGGATCGACAAGCTGTTCGTGCCGTTGTGCGACAGGCCTCTACTTGCGTGGTGTGTGGAGGCACTTGAGTCGAGCGTGCTGGTGGGCGAGGTTGTGATCTCCGTCGCTGCTCAGACGGCGAACCTGGTGGAGCGGATGGCGCAGGAGAGAGGTTGGCGAAAGACGCGATTGGTGGAGGGTGGGGTCAGGCGTCAGGACTCGGTCATGAACGCCCTCAAGCTACTGAACGACGTCGATTGGATCATCGTGCATGATGGCGATCGGCCGTTTCTTACCGATGCACTGATCGAGCGAGGACTCTGCAGCGCGCGCGAGACAGGTGTCGCGGTGGCCGCGGTGCCACTCAAGGATACCGTGAAAATGGTGAAGGACAATATGGTGGTGCGCACACTCGACCGTGATGACCTGCGCGCGGTACAAACGCCCCAGATCTTCCGGACGGAGATTCTGCGTGAAGCACATGTCGGTTTCGGCAACACCGTCACTGATGATGCGACGCTTGCGGAGGGTCTTGGCTGCAGGGTCAGGTTGTACGATGGCTCGCATGAGAATCTGAAGGTGACTACGCCCGATGATCTTGTCCTCGCGCGGGCGATTGCGAACAGGTGGATGGAAAGAAGATGAGAGTGGGATTGGGCTACGACAGTCATTGCTTCGCAGAGGGACGCCAGCTTGTCCTTGGCGGTGTATCCATAGATTACCCGCGTGGGCTTGATGGGTGGAGCGATGCCGATGCGGCCACGCACGCGTTGATCGATGCTCTGTGCGGGGCTGCGTCGCTGGGGGACATTGGTACGTTGTTCCCGGCAGGCGACATCAGGTATCAGGACGCGTGCAGTCTGAAGCTGCTTGAACAGACCGCGCACGAGGTGACAAATCGCGGCTTGGTGATAGGTAATGTGGACATCACCGTCGTTGTTCAGGAACCCGTGCTGGCGCCCCACGTGCCCCGAATGCGCGCAGCTCTGGCTGCTGCCTTGGGCGTGGACGAGGAGCGTGTCTCCGTGAAGGCGAAGACCAATGAACACATGGGTTTCGTTGGTCGTGGCGAAGGCATCGCCGCCATCGCCGTGGCGCTGCTTGAGTGATCGCTTTGAACGAAGCGAATCGACGGTCCTGCAGATAGTGCGGCATTCATCCTCTTCTGTTGAGGGTGCTACAATTCTTACGAACGGTGGATGGTGTGGAGCCCCGGTCAATCTGTACCGTCACTTCCCGCGCTGATTGATGGCTCGCCCGCCGTCTCGCTGGAGGTATCAGGTATGCCGTTATACGAATATGAATGTGAGAAATGCGGCAGGCGTCTTGAGGTGCGCCAGGCTCTCGGCAAGGATGGCGCCGATCTCGAGTGCCCGTCGTGTGGAGCCCGCGGACCGCGTCGCGTGTTCTCCTCCTTCTTCTGTTCAGGATCAGGAGACTCCGGTTTCTCGGGTGGGGGCAGCAGTTGCTCAACGTGTAGTTCGGGGAACTGTGCGTCGTGCGGGATTTAGCACGGCACATGTGGATGCTGCGCGTCTGCGGTTCGCACCGTGACGTCGCGATTGTGAGGCGCTCTGGTGCTTGACCTGCTCCCTGTCCTGGTCATTGTGGGAGCGGTTGTTGGCTTCGTGGCCGCCCTGCTTGGCGTTGGGGGCGGTTTCATAATGGTCCCGGTCATGTACTGGGTCCTCACCGGATCAGGAGTGACGGAAGACATTGCCCTTCGCACGGCGTTCGGCACCAGCCTTCTTGTTATCGTACCTACTGTTCTCAGCAGCACGTGGCGTCATCACAAGAACGGCGCTGTTGTCTGGCGTGTCGCCTTCATCCTTGGAGGCTGCGGCGCGATAGGTGCACTGGGAGGATCCACCCTTGCCGCGTATCTTCCTGTGGAGGCGCTGAAGATCGGCTTCGGGGGGTTCATCATCGTCATTGCGGCGAGGATGCTCGTGGGCATACGGACTGAAGGGGTGATCGCTGACTGGACGCTGTCACCCCGTACGCTTCCCCTTGTGGCCCTCGGGCTTGTCATGGGGGTTATCGCGGGGCTCACCGGTTTGGGCGGGGGTGCGTTGATGGTTCCCGCCCTCGTCCTGCTGTTCCGCTTTCCAATGCTGCGCGCGGTCGCCACATCGAGCGCAGCAATCATCTTCACCGCCCCTGGAGGAATTATCGGCTACATTGTGCATGGCCTTGGTGTACCGGGACGGTTGCCGTACAGCATCGGCTACGTCAACCTCGCGGTATTCCTCGCCCTCGTAGTCCTCAGCATCCCGATGGCACAGGTCGGGGCTCGAACGGCTCACGCCATCGACGGGCGCAAACTCAGGTTGCTGTTCGTGGTGCTCATGATCTACGTGGGTTTGCGGATGGCGGGAGTGTTCGAGTTGTTTGGAACGTGAGACAGTCAGGACACGGCGAGTACAGAGACCTCATCACCGACCATGGCTTCGAGGCGTCTGGCCGCACTTCCGTTGCGAACCGAGATCTCCAGGTAGCCGCTACTGCCGATCATCGCCAGCAGTTCGCTTGGTCCGAGGTAGTTCTGTGATATGCCGTCGATGCGGTAGCCGGCGATGCATACTTCGACCGGGCCGGGAGGCAGGTCTGAGCTTCGGATGTCGGTCACCAGATTTCCGAAGTGGTCGATATGCATGACGTGTCCGAGCGTCTCCCCCAATCCAATCTTCTGAGGCTTGGAGATAGGGAGGACGGTGAGAACGTCCGTCTTCTCGCCGAACTCGTAGGGTGACAGCCCGAGCGATAAACCTGCAGCCACTGGTGCGAAGACGTCGCGGCCGTGAAACGTCGGACTCACTGGCGTTCTCCAGAAGCGCGGGTCGGTGATGGACACGGCCTCGATCCCCCGTTTCAGCCGAATCATCGTCGCTTCGAAGCCCGTCTCGGGAACGAGATCCTCATTCAGGTCGAGTTGATCAATCACATACGTGAGCAGTCCGTTGTCCGGTGCCACGAAGAGCGCTCCCGGCACCTTCAGGATGATGCCGCGTCGATCACTCCCTACTCCGGGGTCGACAACGGCTACATGAATAGTGTTCTTGGGGAAGTAGCGATACGCGCTCCCGAGCACGAACGCACCGTGGCGGATATTCTGGGGTTCTATGGCATGGGTGATGTCGACCACTGTCGCCCGAGGATCCCGCGTCAGGATCACTCCCTTCATGACTGCCGCGTAAGCATCTTCAATCCCGAAGTCGGTCAGCAGGGTGATTGGCGGAGCCATGGCAGGGCTATGCCGTCGCAACAGTGAGCATCGCCATGAGTACGAAGACTACTGCAAGGGTGATGGTCAGGCGAAAGAGCGTTTTCTCGATGCCGCGCCTTGTGCGGTACACGCCATCGGGCTGCCCGAAAATGCCCCCGAGGCCGCCTCCCTTCACTTGCATAAGGACGACCGCAATGAGGGCAACCGCAATCAGCATCTGGCCTACAGCTAGATAAATGGGCACGCTCGCTCCTCCCTGAGTAATCGTATGCCGCAGTCACATGAGCGATGCGACCCGGCGGTTCGGCGCGATCCCCGCTCCACGTATACCGACGAACCCGCAGCCTCGCCGACGGTGTAGTATAGCAGGTATGTAGCAAGGGTGGAAGGCGGCAGCAGGACTACTCGCAAGCGCACACGCCCGAAATTCGCCAGTGCGTCTTCGCCTTTGCGGTCGATGCTGTTAGCATATCGGTGTTCCGAAGTGGGATAATGTTCGGAGTGCCCGGAAGGCCGTCCCGCCGCGAAGATGTGTCTTGTGGATAGAACGAAAAGAGACCCGGCTGAAATCACACGCGAACTCGATGAGTTTGCGAAAGCGCACGGACTTATGTTGCCGAATCCTGACTGTGTCGGTGCGCATGCAACCCGATTCGTGAGCCTGGGACACTGCCCGTGTGTGATTAACCGCGTGGCGTGTCCCTGTGATGAGGCGCTGACTGATATTGAGAGATGGGGGCGTTGTGAATGTGGTATTCTCATCGACCCGATCAGGCTGTCTATGTTAAAGACAGAACGGAGCAAGTCGTAGTCATACGTGTTCAGGAGGTAGGTGCCATGGTTAGCAGCGAACGTCTCAAAGAAGTGGGGATCTTCCAGGGCATAAGCGACGAAGAACTGGAGATGATCCGGAACAGTGTCGTCAGAGTTCAGGAGTATCCTGAGGGAGAGGTGATCTTCACCGAGAATGCCGAGAGCACCCAGATGTATATCGTCGATTCCGGCAGGGTGAACCTCGACATTGAAGCGGTCCCCGGAACCCATCTGCAGGTCTCTTCGCTGCGCCGCAACGAAGTGTTCGGATGGGAGGCCCTGGTGCCGCCGTACCGTTACACCACCACCGCCAAGGCCATGGCCGATTCGCATCTGGTGGTCCTGGACGGCGAGATGATGCGCAAACTGTGCGAGACTCATCCTGATATATGCGCCCGTGTCATGGAGAGAGTCGTCCGTATAGCTGCGGATCAGTTGGTCGCAACACGGCAACAGATGTTCATGTTGCTCCACAGCAAGTAGTCCGACGGGTTGCGCACTCTGTGAGCGGGCACCTCCATATGGGTAGGCGGTCGTGTTCGCAAGATGCAGGAGTATGGTCATGACGCACTACGTGCATCTTCCTGAGGGGGCTGATCAGCATAACGGTCACGGTGTCAAGGCACAGTGGGAGGAACGAACCATAGGTCACCGTGGGCGGGATGTGCTCTTCCTCGTCACCGATGCGGTGATCGATACGGTCTGCTGCGGCGACCGCGTCTTTCATTATGCCACCGTGCTCGGGTACGTGACGGACTGGAAGTCCTCCCACACCGATTCGGGCCAGCCCATCTCGAATGTTGAACCGATTATCGACGAGACTGCTCAGCGGGAGATCGAAGACCTCCTGAAGTCCGAAGACCAGGACATCCAGGTGACCTTCCGCTCCTGAAGGCGCGGATCCGGCGTGTCATTCATGCCATCTGCTGCTGACAGTCCAGTATCGTATACTATGCATTGACATGTATTTTGGGGCCCAACTATAATGGCACATTGATGGCAGCGTACTACGGGTCGGTTAGTATCGACGTGAACTTTCCGTCACCACGTGTCTGCCTTTCGTTTTGTCGAAAGCGCCTGCCTAAAGCGACAGGTACTTATGGCACCATACTTCATCTCGTCATCTGATTTCGAGCGCCTCATACAAGTCTGGTCCAACGCGAGGCCGGTCTACGCGCCTGTTGTCAAGGCGGGGCAGCGGCACTGGGTTCAGTTGTCCCCTGAGAAAGCATTCTCGCCTGAACTCGACGGTATTCGCGCGGTTGAGCCGGTAAAGTCGTTCTACTTTCGTATTCGCGAGATCGTTGCAACCTACCCGGGTGACACCTCATTCGTAGATGACGAACCGAGCTTCGTTCTCCTCGGGGCCAAGAACTGTGATCTGCGCTCGCTCGATTGTCTCGACAGGACGTTTGCAGGGTCCGAGCCCCGCGATCCGTTCTGGGTTTCACGGCGTGAGAAGGCACTGGTGATAGGAGCGGACTGTTCTGATCCTGCCCCGACCTGTTTCTGCACGCTTCTCGACATGAATCCCTATCCCGAGGCGTGCTATGACCTTGCGGTCGCCCAGGTCTCTGGCGGGCTTGTCGTCGAAGTGGGTACCCCCAAGGGCGAAGATGCGCTCAAGGTGGAGGGGATCACCGTCAGCGATGCGACGGATGAGCAGGTTGCCGAGCGCGACCACAACCGTCAGGCTACTCGTGAAGCTGTTGCGCTGCAGAACCGCGAGTTTGAGACCAGGCGCCCGTTCATCCAACTTGTTGCCGAGGGATTTGAGTCGCCAGCGTGGAACAAGTACGTCGGCAGGTGTCGGGAAGATGCTGCCTGTTTGGCCATTTGTCCGACGTGTCACTGCTTCGTCCTGTATGACCAGCGCGCAGGCGACAGTAATGAACGTATTCGAGTGTGGGACTTCTGTTACTGGCGCAGCTACACGCGCTGCGGCGGTGGACATACGGCTCGGGCCACTGGCAACGACCGGTTCAAGAACAAGTATGTCAAGAAGTTCGAGTTCTACCCGGCCAAGTTCGACATGATCGCGTGCACGGGGTGCGGACGCTGCATCGAAGCGTGTCTCGCCAAGATAGACATGCGGCAGGTTCTTCATGATCTGGAGGAGAGCCGAAGTGATTAACCCGTATGCGCCTATCGAGGCGAAGATTCTCGATGTCATCGACGAGAATTCGGCTATCAAGACCTACATCCTCAAGCCGAGTGAGCCGCTGGTGTTCGATCCGGGCCAGTTCGTGATGGTGGGCATGCCGGGTGTCGGTGAGTCGCCGTTCGGCGTCTCGTCTTCATGCTTTGACCGTGACCAGCTTGAGGTGAGCGTACAGATTCAGCCTCGCGGAAAGAACACCACCGCGTTGCACAACGCTCGCCCTGGCGATACAGCCCTCGTCCGCGGTCCGTTCGGTAATCAGTACCCGATGGATTACTTCAAGGGGCGAGAGGTGTACGTGGTTGGTGGTGGCGTGGGCATGGCGCCAATGCGCGCGGTGCTGCTGGCGCTGCTGCATGAGGCGGATCAGTACAAGCGCATCGTACTCCGCTACGGCGCGCGCAATCCTGAACTACGAATGTATAAGGATCTGTGTCTCTCCTGGGAGACGGATCCCAAGATCGATGTGGTCTATACCGTGGATGTTGCTGATTCATCCTGGCGTCACAATGTGGGAGTAGTGACGTCTATCATGAAGCCGGAGGACATCGCCGATGTTCCGAACGCCGTAGCGGTGGGCTGCGGCCCGCCAATCATGCTCCGATTCATGGTGCCCCTTCTGTTGAAGATGGGGTTCAAGCCCGAGCACATGTATTTTTCCATGGAGAAGAACATGAGTTGCGGCATGGGCATGTGCGGCCATTGCCGTATCGGCACCTACTATGTGTGCAAAGATGGTCCGGTGTTCACGTATGACCAGATCAGTGAGTTCCCTGACGCGTGGACCTAGATTCGTATAGTCTCATGAACACACGACAATCAACATGCCTGTTCTGCCCTCTGGGTTGCGAGATCGCGTTCCGAGTGAAGGGAACGGCGGTCACCGGTCCGGAGTTCTGTGCGGATGAGAAGACGCCGTTCGGCGCCAGGATCTGCGCGCGTGGCCTCTACGGCACTGAGCTCCTGAATCACCCGCAGCGAGTTTCGACGCCACTCGTGAATCGCGAGGGCATGCTTCGAGAGACGTCGTGGGATACGGCGATCAATCGGGTGGTTACCGCACTGCAGTCCGTGATAAATGAGCACGGGCCGGGGGCGGTTGCGATAGTTACCGAGCCGACCCGTAGTACTGAGGATATCGAGGCGGTGGGCCGACTTGCCGCCACTCTGGGGACTGACGCGGTGTCGTGCGCATTCGAGCCGCAGGACTGGCCCCTTGTGCTGAGCGGTGCCAGCGCGGGTGTGTCCGCTATTGAGGAATCAAATTGTGTCATCGTGTTTGGTGACGTGTTCTTCACTCATCCAGTGATCGCGAAGGAGATCATCGACGCGAAGTACATGGCGCGAGGCAACAGTTTGTTCGTTGTCGATCCTCGCAGAAGCAACACTGCGTGGTATTCGAGTGAGCACGTACAGAATCGACCCGGCACGGAGGCGCTCCTTCTTGCGTGCCTCTTGAAGGCATTGAAAGCTTCAGGCAAGGTGGCAAGCGATGCCTTGTTGTGGCTTGACTCCGTTGATGAACAGATGCTTCTCGACGCCACAGGTGTGACCAGGGATCTGGTGGCTCGTATGGCGAACGCGTTTGTGACCGCGGACAAGGCGGCCCTTGTTGTGGCGCCTCCGGTTCGTGGCATGGCGGATGTGGCTCTCATTGCCCGCCTTGCCTGCCAGTTCGCCAGGGCAGCAGGTGAACGCAAGGATTGTGTCCTCCTTCCATCTGGCGGGAACGTGCGTGGAGCACAGGAGGTGGTTCTCAGGAACAACTGGAAGCCTGTCTCTACACTGATCTCGGAGCTTGAAGAAGGCAGGTACAGGGCGGTGTTGAGTCTCGGCGCAGATCTCCTCGATGCATTTCCTTCGTCGAGCCTCAGTCGCGCGATGAGTTCCCTCGATCTCTATGCATCGGTCTCGCTCTTCAGAGGAGGATCCGAACAAATGGCCGCCGTTGTGCTGGCCGGCTCTTCGTGGCTTGAATCCGACGGGTCGTGCACTCTCTTTGATGGGACGGCCCTGAAGTGGGCTGCAGTGGGACCTCCGTCGTGGGGAACCCTGGCACTCGGCGACGTGGTCATGCGGCTTGAGTCGGCTCTTGGCAAGGCTCCCGCGCAGCCGGAGCGCAGCTCGGGAAGTTCGCGTGATGTCCAATCGTGTGAGATCTCCGATGCCCGATTGATCGAGCGTCTCGCCTCAGTTACGGGTACTATGCGTTCACGCATGGGTGAGGAATTGGTGCTGATCACTCTTCCCGCCACCGGTCATTCCGGTGCCGGCAGCTTCACCTCCTGGATGAAATGGGCTGGCGAGATGTTTCCGGCCGGGTTTGTCGAGATCAGCACGGCGGATGCGACGGCATGGGGCATTGTCGACGGCGAAAGTGTGATCCTTACTGCTGGCGATGCACAGGCTCAATTGTGCGCGCGGGTGACGGACAGACTGGCACAGGGCGTATTGGCTGCGCCGGGCTACGATCCCGAGGTGCGCGCTTTGTTCGCGTGGCAGACTGGCGATGACGGCTGGTTCTCCACGGGACCAGGTACTGTGCGTGTGTACAGGAAACAATAGCAATGAAGAAAGTGTTCGTGAATGTAGACCGCTGCGTTGCCTGCCGGACCTGTTCCGCAGCGTGCCACTACTCGCACAGCGACCAGAGACCGACCATCGGTTACGGTGAGCTTCGTGAAGACGTGCGCTTGCCGTTCATTTGCCGTCATTGTGAGGATCCGCAGTGTCTGGCTGCCTGTCCTCAGGACGCGATCAAGAAGCTCGACTCCGGCGCGGTGAAACGCATGAACATGCTCTGTACTGGCTGCAGCTCGTGTGTCGTCGCCTGTCCGTTTGGGGTCATTGAGCCCGATATTAAATCATATGTCATATCGAAATGTGATCTCTGTGCGGCGAGAGTCGCTGAGGGGATGGTGCCTGCGTGCGTGATGTCATGCCCGTCGGG
This sequence comes from Dehalococcoidia bacterium, assembly GCA_003562555.1. Classification (GTDB taxonomy): domain Bacteria; phylum Chloroflexota; class Dehalococcoidia; order GIF9; family AB-539-J10; genus SKVJ01. The sequence continues at coordinate 8,142 of PWUO01000265.1, read as the reverse complement.
TGCCCTTACGTTCGAGGAAGCCGACGAGATTGGTGAGAAGAGCGTGATGATAGGCGCGAGCATTACCGGCCGACATCCGTTCTTCAGGAGAGTATAAGTGTCGCTCATGGATGTGCTGACGTACATAGGCTTCGTCCTGGTCTTTCCCGGGTTCGTCTTCACGGTCCTGATAGGGCTTGCTGCGACGTGGGTTGATCGCAAGGTGAGCGCGCGTCTCCAGTGGCGCGTCGGCCCGCCATGGTACCAGCCGTTCGCGGATGTGGTGAAGCTGATGAGCAAAGAGACCACCATCGTTGAGGGAACTCCCCGTTTTACGTTCCTCAGTGCGCCGTTTATTGGTCTTGCCGCGACGATCGTCGTGTCCACCATAATCTGGATGGCGAGCATCGATCCTGCGAGTGGATTCGTGGGCGACTTGATTGTAGTTATCTACCTCCTCTACATCCCTGCGCTGGTTCTTATTGTGGGAGGTTCTGCCTCACGCAATCCGTTTGCGGGTATTGGTGCGAGTCGCGAGATGAAGCTTATGCTCGCCTACGAAGCCTCATTTCTGATTGCGGTACTTACCCTCGTGGTGAAGAACGGCGGCATCCTGTCGCTTGGCGGGATGGTCGCCTACCAGCAGGCGAGTGGCCCGATGCTGACGCAGGGAATCTCAACAGTGATCGCCTTCATCGTGGCGCTGATCTACGTGCCGGCGAAACTGGGGGTAGGACCCTTTGATATTCCTGAAGCCGAGTGCGAATTGATCGCCGGACCGTATACGGAGTACTCCGGCCCGCCGTTTGCGGCATTCAAGCTGACGAAGGCCATGCTCTACTGTGTGGTGCCGATTCTGCTGGTGACGCTGTTCTTGACATCTGCATGGACTCTGTGGGCGATACTCTGGTTCGTTGCGATTCTGGTTGTACTCATTCTCATCAGGAATACAAATCCGCGCCTGCGTATTGATCAGGCCCTGAGGTTTTTCTGGGGGCCGGTGCTCGTGCTGTCCCTGGTTGGGATGGTACTCGCGATGTTTGGGCTGTAAGAAGTATAGGACTATGGAACTACACGGAAGACCACTGGGAAAACTGGCGAGGTGGGGACTCAAGAAGTCGCCTTGGGCGTTCCACCTGAATACCGGCTCGTGCAACAACTGTGATATCGAGTTGCTTGATGTCCTCACCCCGAAGTACGATGTCGAGCGCTTCGGAATCACCCTCATCGGGTCTCCGCGCCATGCGGACGTACTGATGGTGACCGGTGTAGTCACCGTTCAAACTCTTCCGCGGGTGATGCACGTGTACGAACAGATCGCGAAGCCGTGCGTGGTGGTGGCCCTCGGAGCGTGTGGTTGCAGCACCGGCATCTTCGATGGCAGCTATCACGTCGTCGGGCCGCTGGATAAGATCATTCCTGTGGATGTGTATGTGCCGGGCTGTCCGCCGAAGCCGGAAGCCATAATCGACGGCGTCGTGAAGGCACTGGCCAAGATCTAGGAGATAAGTGAGCAACGTGGATCCTGTAAAGACTCTCCAGGTAAGATTTTCCGAAGGCATCGGTGATGTCGAAGAGCGCTCGGATGCGAGAGTGTACGTTGGGGTAGACCCGGGTATCGTCAAGGATGTCTCGGGCTTTCTGTTCAATAACCTCGGCGCGAGGCTGATTGTCATCACCGCCCTCGAGACACGGGCCGGAATGGAGTTGCTGTATCACTTCTCCTTCGATCGACTTGGCAGGATCGTCACACTGAGGACGGTCCTGAGTATGCCTGAGCCGCGTGTTGATTCGATCACACCGTTGATCGATGGCGCTGAGTACTTCGAGCGTGAGATCATGGATCTGTTTGGTGTGGAGTTCGTTGGACATCCAAATCCGGTCAGGTTCCTGCTCGGTGACGACTGGCCTGAGGGCGTATATCCGTACAGGAAAGAGCATCGTGGAAAGTATCCGTATCGTAGCGAGGAGGAACTCGCAGAGATACGGGAACACATATTACGCAAGGGGACGAAATGAGAACAACTATTCCTGTCGGCCCCTACCATCCTCTCATCGAAGAGCCTGAACTCTTTCGAGTGGTAGTTGAAGGCGAACGCGTCGTCGACATCGATTGGCGCACCAGCTACATGCACCGCGGCGTGGAGAAAATAGCCGAGAGCAAGACGTATGACCAGGTAGTGTTTCTGGTTGAGCGTATCTGCGGGATCTGTTCGACCTCGCATCCGATCGCATTCTGCAACGCAGTTGAGGACCTCGTAGGTGTGGAGATTCCTGAGAGAGCGAAGTACATACGAAGCATCGTTGCTGAGCTCGAACGGATTCACAGTCACCTGCTGTGGCTTGGTCTGGCCGGCCACTACATCGGTTATCACACCGTGTGGATGTGGGCGTGGCGGTATCGCGAACTGGTTTGCGATCTGTTCGAGCGTATCTCCGGCAACAGGCAATCGTACGCTATGCTCAAGCCCGGTGGCGTCCGGCAGGACATCAAGGCCTCCGAGTACAAGGGAATAGTCGCTGCGCTTGATGAGCTCGAGCCGAAGGTCAACATGTTTATCGGCGCGGTGATGGATGATCCGGTAATACTGGCTAGGCTGCGTGGTGTGGGCAAGATGAGCCGTGAAGACGCCATGAGTCGCTGCACGGTGGGCCCCGTAGCCCGAAGCGCCGGCGTGGATATCGATGTCCGACGCGACTTCCCTTACGCGGCTTACGGCAACGTCGACTGGAACGTTATCACGCAGTCGGACGGAGACGTGATGTCCATGGCTGTCGTGAGACTACTGGAGACACTCGAGTCGATCAAGATCATTCGGCAGTGTGTCGACCAGATGCCGGAAGGCCCCATTCTCACGGAGATTCCTGAGGTTCCTCCTGGAGAGGGTATCGGTGTGGAGGAAGCGCCCCGTGGCGAATGTTTTCATTACATCCGCTCGGACGGGAACAACTGTCCGTACCGACTCAAAGTCAGGGCCCCCACGTATGCCAACCTGCCGTCATTCCGCTCACGTTTCAAAGGGGAGCGGGTGGCGGACATAATGATTATTCTTGCGTCGATCGACCCCTGCTACTGCTGCACGAATCGGGTGGTTCGTATCGACGATGGGACTTCGACCCGGACGCTGGAAGAGAGACAGCTGCTCGAACTGTCCTGGGCGCGAACCAGGGAGCTGGATGCCCGTCACGCTCACCGTTCCAGGAGGCTGCTGGAGCTATGACGATGCTTGCATGGGTTGTCTTCTTGCCACTGATCGTCGGTGCTATCGGTTTTGCAGTTCCTGTGCGAGCCGACAAGTTCCGCGAGATCGCTTGCACCATCGTCGCCTCGGTTGTGTTCGTGCTTAGCATTCTTGTGCTGCTCGGGCCGGAACACGCATACCGCGCGGTACCACTTAGCTTCACTGACGGATATCTCATCGATCTGCGGATGGATGTGCTGAACCGTTTCATGGTGGTGTTCTCGTCACTGTTTGGCCTGCTTGTCGCAGTGTTCTCGCTGGGCTACATGAAAGGCCGGCCCCGGCTTCGAGAGTACTACCCCTACGTGTTGATGAGTGTCGGTGCCGCTAATGGCGCCCTGCTGGCGAATAACTGGCTGCTTTTTGTAGGCTTCTGGGGCTTCATCCTGGTCACTCTCTTCCTGCTGACTACCATCGGCACTGCTGGTGCGGCGCCTGCCAAAGTGATTCGCGCAGCCGGCAAGAGCATTGTGATACTCGGCGCTGCCGACCTCGCGCTCATTCTTGGCGTGGGCCTTATCTTCGCACAGACGGGCACGCTCACGATGAATGGTGCCTCGCTGCCTGCTACCGGTGCCCTGTCTGTGGCTGCCTTCATACTGGTACTGGTGGGCGCATTGTCCAAGGCGGGTGCGATGCCGTTACACAGTTGGATTCCCGACATGGCCGAGGTCGCGCCATCGTCCGCCATGGCCCTGCTGCCCGCGTCTATCGACAAGCTGCTCGGCATCTATCTTCTGGCTCGTCTGGTGCTTGATGTGTTCGCCGTAACCCTTGCGTTGAACGTTTTGTTGATGATTATCGGCACGATTACTATCGTTGCTGGTGTGGTGATGGCGCTGGTGCAGCACGATGTGCGGAAACTGCTGTCGTTTCACGCCATTTCCCAGGTAGGTTATATGGTACTGGGCATTGGAACTGGGACGGCGATCGGAATAGCCGGCGGTGTGTTCCATATGCTTAACAACGTGATCTATAAGAGTTCCCTTTTTCTGACCGCCGGAGCCGTAGAAAAGCAGGCAGGAACCACCGATTCAGCGAAGTTGGGTGGTCTCGCTCGAGTCATGCCGTTTACGTTCGTGACCTTTGCCATAGCTGCATTGGCGATATCCGGCATACCTCCTTTGAATGGATTCGTATCCAAGTGGATGGTCTACCAGGGGATCGTGGAGGCTGGAATTGGACGCTACTGGATATTCCTCGTTGCAGCCATGTTCGGCAGTGCATTGACTCTGGCTTCGTTTGTGAAGTTCGCCCACGCAGTGTTCCTGGGAGATTCACCACGTGGATTGTCGGGTGTGAGTGAAGTTGGCGCCTCTATGAAGTTCGGGCCAGCCGTGCTTGCAACACTGTGTGTACTATTCGGCGTGGCCGCGCAGATACCGCTCGTTTATTTCATCGGACCTGCTGTGGGATTGCAGTTCCCCGGGTTTCCGGAAGCCATCTCACTTGCCGGTCTTTGGAGTCCTACCGCAGGTTCGCTCCTTCTTGTGTTTGCGCTGCTCATTGGATATGGCATCTATCTCCTGTCCAGGCCTCGAAGCATTAGGAAGGTTACTGCATATCTTGGCGGGGAGACTTCTGGCGAAGGATCGGGCGATTCCCTTAGCACTCCGTATGGTCGCATGAGAGGGACTGTTGATACGAGGGTACTGGGCACGCAGTTCTACGACAACATTCGGCAGTATCCTGGTCTGTTGACGCTCTATGACTGGGGGGAGAAAGGCCGTTTCGATATCCAGCGGCTGGCGGAGCTCGCGTCACCTGTCGGTAGAGCATTCAGTTCGCTTCACACCGGGAGACTCGCGACCTATGTGGCATGGGTAGTTCTTGCGGTAGTGGTGGTCTTGCTCATCGCCTTGCTCGCCTTATAGGACGTGAATAGTATGGATAGCCCAGCAGTAATTCCGTTTGTGTTGACCGCAATTGCGGGAGTCGCCGCGCTTGAGTTGCGACGAGGCAAGGCCTCGGTTATCGCCCTGGGCGCGGCCCTGGGATTCTTCGCCGTGGGCATGTTGATGATCGGGGCCGTCGAGGTAGGCGTGGGCGTGTTCGTTGCCGGAGCGGTGCTCATGTTGGCATTCAACTGGGCATACGGCCGCGCCGGGGAGAATGACAGCCTGCCTGCGCTGCCTTCCGGCTCGGGTTCGGTACTGGCAGTGGTTGCGTTGATCGCGGTCGCCGTCGCTGCGTACCTGGTGGCGCCCGTCCTGATCGGGATCACGCATGCGGGTGACGGGCAGGTACATGCGGAGCTTCAGGTGGGACTACTCCGGGAAGTCCTGGTGGTCCTTGCTGCCGTCGCTGCAGTGTGGGCGATGCTCCGCAAGACGGGAAGGAGGGAAGAGTGAGCGCTCTAGTATACCTTTCGCTGCTCCTCATCCTGGTAGGACTCTACGGAGTTCTTATGAAGGTTAATCTGTTGAAGATTGCGCTTGGCCTACTCCTGATGGTCCTTGGAGTGGCCGGGCTTGTGGTGAGTGCAGGCGGCGATGTCGCCGGGCCTGTAGCTGCCGTCACTGAGGCGATTGGTCTTATCGCTGTCGTGGGCGGCACGTCAGTGGTGGTCCTGCTGCTGGTCACCGCCGTGCGACTGTACGAGAAATACGGATCGCTCGATATACGCGAAATGAGGAGACTTAGGGGATGAGTGCTGTTCTTCCTGCGCTGATACTTGTGCCGTTGGTTACAGCACTTGCTGTCGCGGTGACTTCGCGAGGCTCTGAGCGCGTGTCCGATGTGGTATGCAATGCGGGCATGCTGGTGGTGCTGGCGTTATCGGTCGTACTCGCGGGGCCCGTTCTGGGTGGTGTCTCCTTGTCCTGGAACCTCGGCGGCGCGTCCGCACTTGGTATCAGTCTCATGGCCGATGGTCTGAGCGCGCTGATGCTGCTCGTCATCTCAATCGGCTGTGTGATGGCGTGTATCTATTCAGTGCCGTACATGCGTTCCTACACCTCCAAGGCGCGTTACTACGTGCTGTTCTCACTGATGGTTGCGGGTATGAACATGGTGGTGTTGGGAGCGGATATCGTCAATATGTACATCGGCATCGAAGTCGCCGCGCTCGCGTGTTACGCGCTCGTGGCGTACGGATTGGATCGCGAGTACCTTGAGGCATCGTTCAAGTATCAGGTACTTGGTACCGTTGGTACGCTGTGTCTCATTGCAGGCATCGGACTCACGTACGCGATGGTTGGCACGCTTTCGTTCGCAGAGATGGCGACAATTAACCTCGGAGCGATCCCCGGCATAGGTGTGCCTGCGATGCTGCTCCTTTCCGGATTGGCGCTCAAGGCTGCGTTTGTGCCCTATCATGCCTGGTTGCCCGATGCCCATTCTTCAGCGCCGGCGCCTGTCTCGGCGATCCTGTCGGGCATATTCATCAAGATCGTGGGCCTTTACGGGTTGATGCGCGTACTGTTCCTCATCTTCGTACCCGGCAGCGTGTTCGCTACGGTGATCCTGGTGCTCGCCTCAGTATCGATTGTCGTTGGTGCGCTCCTGGCACTTGTGCAGACCGATATGAAGCGACTGCTTGCATACTGCACCATCAGCCAGATGGGGTACGTGCTGTTAGGCATCGGTATCGGCACCCCTTTGGCGCTTATCGGCGCACTCTTTCACCTCGTGAATCACGCAGCGTTCAAGGAACTGTTCTTCCTTGGCGCTGGGGCAGTTGAGCACCAGACCGGAACGAGGGAAATCGGTTCTTTGGGTGGGTTGAACAGCAGGATGAAGATTACCAGCGTGACGTCAGCTATCGGCTTCTTCTCGGTGAGTGGATGTCCGCCTTTCAGCGGATTCTGGAGCAAGATGATCATTCTCGTAGCGGCCGTACATGCGGGCTACATAGGGTTTGCAGTGGTGGGTGCCATTGGCGCGGTCATCACCATCGGGTACTTCCTGAAGTATGAGATGGGAGTGTTCTTTGGAACGCTGCCTCAGGCCCTTCAGTCCGTTAAGGAAGGGCCGCTTGGCATGGTGGCACCGATGGTGCTGCTGGCCGTTTTCTGTGTGGGGCTTGGACTGGCGTTCCCGTGGGTTATCCAGTACCTGCTGGAGCCGGCGGTCAACGCCATTATGATCGGAGCTTAGATTATGAGGACACCCAAAGTCCGTGAGCTGGGAGAGGCCTTACGGTCGCTGTTCAGCAAACCGTATACCGTGCGGTATCCCTATGAACCGGTTATCGCCCCGGAGGCATTCCGCGGCAAGCCGAAGTTCATTGATGAGGAGTGTATCGGTTGTGGCGCGTGCGCGCAGGTCTGTCCTGCGCGAGCTATCGATGTTCGGGATGTCGTGGAAGGCAGGAGCGGCGTGCGCACGATGACGGTGCATCACGACCACTGTGTCTTCTGTGGTCAGTGTCATCGTTACTGTACGACAGAGGAAGGCATCATACTGACCAATGAATACGAGACTGGCACGTATGACCGCAATCTCGCCATTTCCAGCGTGGATAAGGAACTCGTCGTGTGTCAGGAATGCGGCGAGGTTATTGCGACAGTTGACCATCTTCGCTGGGTGGCACGGAAGCTCGGCGCGAAGGCCTTCGGAAACATGGGTCTGGCGTTGCTGTTGAGCAAGGATCTTGGTCTGGTGGCGCCACTTACGCGCGATCCCGAGCGACCCCTCGACAGGGGAGACAATATCAGTTTGCTGTGTCCACGCTGTAAGCGCGAAGTCATTCTGTACGAGCAATGGGGCCCGTAGCTGGCCGGTGAACCGCCCCGTGGATGACACCAGGAAGGCGGGTTCCGCACGCGTGTGGGGCAACCTTGCCGGACGTCCGAGAGCCTGCTACAATGCCGACGTTGGGGATATAGCTCAGCTGGGAGAGCGCCGCGTTCGCATCGCGGAGGTTGGGGGTTCGAGTCCCCCTATCTCCACCAGCCCCTGTAGCTCAGCAGGACAGAGC
>PWUO01000270.1 GCA_003562555.1 Dehalococcoidia bacterium | reverse complement strand
GTAGCCTTTCTCTGCGATAAACGAACGCACGAACTGCAACACTCTGTCACGGGTCCTGCCTCTGCTATCTCGTGTCATGAGAGGTCCTCCGTCTTGGTACTGTATGAATATACAATTCCCGGAACACAATTGTCAAGGAACGTTACCGAGGAGAAATGCAGGATAGAGAGACCGGACGAGGTCGCGGACAGCCTAGTTCAGATCGTCCAGCGTCCGCCTGAGGAAGCGCTCGAACTTACCATCGGCATCCGCAGCCACAGGCATGGCAGATGCGTACACGAGTCGGCGCCCTTCGCGCCTGGATCTGACGAGCCCACCCGTCTCCAGGATACTCAGGTGGTAGGAGACCGTCTGCCGAGGGACGTGCAACTGTTGCTGCAACTCCGCAGAGCTCATCTCTCTGCCACGAAGCATCTTGAGCACGCGCAGACGCGTATCGGCCGATAGTGCCCGAACCACATTGACGATGTCTTCCATCACTCGTCACACAGGCAGTCTTCGCCCCACGGCGAGCACTCCCGTACACATCCTACTGCAGGCTTTCGAGTCCGTCAATCGCATGAGGAACAAAATGCAGCATTATGCCACCGAAATCACCCACAACAGTGCTACGATGTTACCAGAACGGGTGCCAGCGCAATTCCGAACCTCGTCGCAAATCGGTACGGCACCCAGGGAGGGACGGTCTTTGTACAAGGTTGCCTACGCGCTCATTGGCATCGGGGCGACGGCGCTCGTGATCTGGGGGATCAGGGAGTTCTTAACCGACCCATCGGTGGACCCGCTCATCCGGATCGCGGTCGCAGCCGTCGGTATCGGTCTCCTGCTCCTGGTCGCGATAGTCATTCGCGACAGGGTGCGAGCATCAAGAAATGACAGGTTCAAAGGGGTACAGCGATGATCATCGTTACGACCGACACCATTACGGGCAGGAAGGTGGTCCACACACTTGGTTGGGCCAAGGGAAACACGATACGCGCCCGCCACCTGGGCAAGGATATCGTAGCCGTCCTGCGGGGCATGGTCGGCGGGGAGGTCGTTGAGTACACCAAGATGATGGCGGAGGCACGCGAGGAAGCAGTCGCCAGGCTCATCGAGGATGCAGAAGCACAGGGAGCGAACGCCGTCATCGGGCTCAGATTCAGCACCTCGCTCGTCATGCAGAACGCATCCGAGATACTCGCGTACGGAACCGCCGTAGTGGTGGAATAGGCAGTCGTGCGACACCACCCTTCCGGGCCGCATCGATATTCGGCACGAAATCGGTGCCACCACAGTTCGCGCACCTGCCGCCTCGTGCTATCCTCATGGATTGCGTGCGACTTGCATGGAGCATTCACACAGAGTACGCTTGCACGCGTCAATCGCTGAATCATCACACAATAGTCAATTGTCAATGAGCATAAGAGTCGCGCTGGATGCTGCGGGGGGCGACAACGCACCGTCAGCCACCGTAAGAGGAGCCATCAAGGCAGCTCGAAAGAGCGACGCCGTGATTCTGCTCGTCGGACCGCCCGAACAGCTCGAACCTGAGATCCGCAAGTGCGGCGGTCTGCCCTCTAACGCACGCGTCGTGCCATCGGACGAGGCTCTCAAAGAGGGTGAACCCGCCACTCATGCCCTGCGCCGCAAAGCCAACTGCTCGGTCGCCGTCGCCGCAAAGCTGGTGCGCGACGGCGAAGCCGATGCATTTGTCAGTGCGGGATCAACCGGCGCGGCATCCGTAAGTGCCATCTACTATCTGGGGATGCTGCCGGGCATCGGACGACCGGCCGTCTGTGTCCCGCTTGTGGGCCTTGCCCCCAGGACGGTGCTCATCGATGGTGGGGCCAACGTCGACTGTAAACCCAACCACATGCTCTCGTTCGGCGCGATCGGAACCGTGTACGCGCGGCGCATGCTCGGAGTTCCCAACCCAACCGTCGCACTGCTCAGCACAGGCGCCGAACAGGGAAAGGGACCAAAGACGTTGCAGGAAAGCTATGAACTCCTCAATCAGAGCGGCCTCAACTTCCTGGGAAATATCGAGGGGTACGATGTACTGTCCGGAAAGGCGAATGTCATCGTCTGTGACGGCATCGTCGGCAACATCATACTCAAGTTCTATGAGAGTCTCGGGCCTCGCTTCACGCACTGGGTCAAGGAACGTGTCGACGGCAGGCCGATCGTTGGCGACAGCCGACGCATGCTCTGCCAGATCACGAGGTTCACGAGGCTCACACGTGCCGAGAGTACCGGAGGAGGGCTGCTCTGGGGCGTCAACGGCGTCGTCCAGATCATGCACGGCAACAGCACCGCGCCTCACTTCGAGCGAGCGATAGGGCGCGCGCTGCAGGCCGCCGAGGCTGACGTCGTAAATGACCTCAGGACGGAGTTCGCCGCGGTACAGGAGCGTTGCCGCGACTGCCTCGACTCCATCCCGATCACACCCCACGAGAGCCAGGGATCGTTCGCAATCCCGGCGCCGCGATAGCCATTACGGCATTCGTAGCTTGTACACCGTCTCAAACGAGTTGAACAAGTCCAGATACTGCTCCAGGTAGCGGCTCAGCAGGAACTTCTCCCGCACTGTCTCCTTGGCCTTCACGCCGATCTCTCTGCACATTTCCGGATCCCTGAGCAAAGCAACGATCTTCTCCGCCGCTTCCTCAACGGACGAGACGAGGAACCCGTTGACCCCGTCCTCGATCTGAAGCTTTATGCCACCCACATTGCCGCCAATGACCGGCGTCCCCTTCCACATGGCCTCGGATACCGTCAGTCCGAAACCCTCGCGCAGCGACTTCTGTAGGACAACCGCCGCCTTGCGCTGCAGTGCGTTGACAAGCGCGCCATCCTGCTGACTCATGATGATAATGTCATCCGTCTGCTGGCTCAGCAGTGATTCGTAGACCTCGGGACCTTCAGGGTCGTCAGTGGCGACATTGCCCAGCAGGACCAGCCGGCACGGCACCTCCTGCCTCGCGATGTTGAAGGCGTCGATAACTCCCTGCGGATCCTTCCAGCGATCGAAACGCGATACTTGTACGACGAGCGGAAGGTCCATCGGGATCCCATAGTGTCCGATCCGCTCCTCACACTCACCCTCGCTCATTTCGTAGTTCACGATAGAGAACGGATCTATAGCGGGCATGAAGAATACCTGTGGCGTGTCAAGTTTCTGCGCGTAGATCTCGCTGCTCAGGATGACGGCATCATATCGCTCAATGAACTGCGTCAGGTAGTCCCACAGTTCACGATGTGGTGCCTCGAGGTCGATATGGCAACGCCATATCCACGGAGCCCCTTTGCGGTAGTAGAGTATCATCGGCAACGGTTGAGGATCATGAACGATAACAACGTCATGCGTGAGGTGATTCAGTATCGCGTTCTGATGGACGACCGCCTCGTAGATCTCCTTCTTTCTGTCGCTCCAGTTGATATCGCCACTCTGCAGGGCGTTGTGCATCTTCTTGGTGACGCTGAAGAAGTCGGGCGGGCCATGAATCGTACGCCACCCCGTCTCGATGCCGAGACTGTTCATCAGGATCGTAAGAGAGCCCAGTAACTGCGAGACGCCTCCCCCGTAGTACGTGGAATTTATGTTGACGACATGGAGGTCCTGCACAGCCCTCGCCTTGTCCTTAATGCGGGTTACTGTATCCTCCCCAATATGCTGCTTGTAGTCGTCGATCGTGATCAGTCCATGGTGGTGCTGGTCCATCCGACATACCTCCTTTGCGTGGGCTTGCTAGCTTGTAGACACCACTTCCCGCATGAAGCTCGCGGTATCCTCGGGCACACTCGTATTGATATGCACGCCGGAGCCTATCTCAAATCCGGCCACCGCCGTAAGCCGCGGATAGATGCGCAGGTGCCAGCAGAAATGTGGTTCGTTCTCGTCACCCAAAGCTGCCGTATACAATATATGGTTGAAGTCAGGGTTGTTCAGTCCGACATACAGACCGTGAAGCGCATCACGGAGCGCACGACCAAACTCGTGCAATTCCTCGTCAGCCACCTCAGCGAACGATGCGCGCGGGTTCTTAGGAACGACCCACGTCTCAAACGGACGACGTGAAGCGTACGGGTGCATCTCCACAAACGATGCCGTTTCACGTATCACGCGCAGGCCGCGCTCGATCTCGAACTCAACCATGTCCAGGTACAGGTTGCGCCCACGTTCATCATAGTGCTGTACCGCCACATCGTACTGCAACCGGCGATGACGAGGAACGATCGGCGTGGCAACGATCTGTGAATGTGGGTGCTCGAGCGACGTGCCTGCCGACGGCCCATGGTTCTTGAAGATGATGACCTGCCTTACATACTCGTGCGAGTACAGGTCCCGCAGTCGGTCGCGATACGCCCTGACCACGTCGAATATTTCGTCGTCGACCATCTCCGCCAGCATCCGATTGTGCAGGGCGGATTCAACCACGACCTCATGGGCTCCGACTCCCTTGACACTCAAGGCGAGCGGATGGTCCTGCGTCCTCTCCGCCGAGCCATCGGGGCGGACAGCAGGAAACTTGTTCTCGAATACCCTCACCCGCCACAGACCCGTGGCAGGATCGAGGTACGAGGCAGTCTCATGTGTAGTCTGGTCCTCGTTGCCAGGACAGAAAGGACAATCCGTCACATGCGCTTCAGGGAGCGGGTGCGGCGCACGGGAGACGAGATCGCGAGGACGTTTCGCCCGCTCGGTCGCTATGATGACCCACTCCCGTGTGGTAGGGTCGAGTCGCAGCTCCGACATTCATCCCCTCCAACTGACGTATCCTCGCGACGGATGCGCCACCTGAAACAGCTTACCTGACAGGAGGTGTTCGGCTCAAATCCACTGCCCTCCTGTACGAATGTGACCGCGAGAACCACAGGTCTGCCATACTACACCGGATGGGTACGATTCTGCCGCCGCTTCTCAGAATGCTCTTCCCCGGACACAGGCGGCATTTCACCTTCACCAGACAGCACGTGCCAATGCCGGAGCCACCCGAGCGGCTCAACCTCTACGTACACATCCCCTTCTGCCGCCGCATATGCGCCTTCTGCCCCTACGTCAAGCAGGTCTACGCCAGCGGTGTCGCCCTCTCTTACATGGAGGCAATGCGAACTGAACTTCAGAGATACCGTGATGCATGGGGAGATCGGCCCGTAGAGTCGGTCTATTTCGGTGGGGGCACCCCTTCGCTCGCCCCTGAGATCGTGAACCGCATCCTCGAATCGATATCAGGAAGCCTGCGTTCTTCCACGGAGATTGGGGTGGAGGTTCACCCAATTGATGTCCGGCCACGCCTGCTGCAATCTCTCATCGAGAGCGGCGTCACCATGGTAAGCCTCGGCGTACAGTCGTTCGACGACCGCCACTTGGCGATGCTCGGTCGTGGCTACGACGCGCGCCAGGCGTACGAGGCAAGCGAACTCATTATGTCTGCAGGTTTTGCGGCCGTGGACATAGACCTCATCTTCGCGATCCCCGGACAGACCGAACAGGAGGCCGTCACCGACGTGAGCACCGCATTCGCGCTGGGTGCTCATCAGGTATCTGCATACCCGCTGATACGCTTTGCGCACACATCGCTGGGGTCTCAACTCAGCAACGCCCACGCGTCCTCGCCCTCGTGGAACAAGGAGCGCAGGATGCTGAAGGCGATAGTGACGCAGGGGCGCGATGCCGGTTACGAGAGGTCTTCCATCTGGAGCTTCACCAGGCCGGGTGCTCCGAGATACACAACGGTCACCCGCGACTCCTTCATTGGCATCGGTGCCGGAGCATCGTCGCGGATGGGCGATTACTTCTGGGTCAACACGTTCCACGTAGATGAGTACATTAGGAGCACAGAATCCGGCACTCCCGCCAGACTCGCCACGCGTCTGGATGAGGGCGACAGGATGGCCTACTGGCTATTCTGGAGATGCTACGATACCATCATCGATCACGCTCGTTTCAGATCAGCCTTTGGCCGGAATATGCCACGACGCATCAGTGCGGCGCTGATGCTGCTTGACCACGCAGGCCTCGCACGGCGCGCCAGCCACAGCGCGTTTAGACTGACGGATCCGGGCGCCTACCTCTTTCACCTCATTGAGAAACACTACACGCATGCGTACCTCGAGAGGCTCTGGACGGCATGCCTCCATGATCCCTGGCCTGAGGCAGTCACGCTCTAGCGCTGCTGAGGAGCAGACTACTGGCATCGAAAAGGGTAAAGGTGTAGCGTGATGCATGAGGATACGATGACTGCAGTAACTGAACGAAGGATTCGCGAGAGTGCCGCATGAGTGACGAACGCGCGCCGATGTTGAAGCCGCTGAAATGGTACAGGGATCTCGCAACAAAGAAGGGACGCCTTCAGGCTGGGGCATTCCTGGTTGAGGGCGACCGCGCTATCGAGCAGGCGCTTCACAACAACCCGGAAGCGGTGCTCGAGTTGCTCAGCAGCAAAGCGTTACCGCCGCGTTACGACGGCTTCCCGCAACGGGAACTCACCGAAGGCCAGCTGCGCTCGATAGCGCCCTCAAGGACACCCCAGGGAACGATCGCAGTAGTTCGGATCCCGATGGAGACGTATACGGACGAACTTCCCACCCCAATCGGCACACACGTCCTGTTGCTCGAAGACGTGCAGGACCCCGGCAACGTGGGGGCGCTCATACGTACGGCAGTCGCATTCGGCTACTCCGGTATCATCATGACCGAGGATTGCGCCGACCTGTTCTCCCCGAAGTGCGTCCAGGCTACAGCCGGCACGGTCCTGACACTATGGGCGCGGCGAACCTCTCGACACATGGCCCTCGTCGAGCAACTGAGACGGTCGGAGTATCTTCTCGTGGCGGCCGACGTAGACGGCAATGCGTCACCTGATGTCCTCCGGCAGCATGACAGGATGCTCCTGGCGCTGGGCAACGAGGCATCCGGCCTTAGCGAGGCCGTGCTGGCGGCTGCCGACTGCAGGGTGAGAATACCGACGGTTCGCGACAGCGCTGAATCGTTGAACGTCGCCGCGTGCGGCGCTATCTGCATGTACCTTAGCTATCATGGAGAAGAGGCACGGAGGTGAGGCAATGAGAGAGAACAGGTTCTTTCTGCCGGCGTTGAACACAGCAGGTTATCTGCTCGTTGTGG
>PWUO01000167.1 GCA_003562555.1 Dehalococcoidia bacterium | reverse complement strand
GTGCCATAGCCTTTGTGCCGGGCGAAGCCATATCCGGGGTACTCCTGTTCATAGCGCATCATTAGCTTGTCGCGGGTGACTTTCGCAATGATGCTGGCCGCCGCTACGGTCAAAGACCGTGCATCTCCTTTGACCAGCTTAATCTGGGGAAGTGACAGGCCCGGGACATGAAAGCCGTCCACCAGCACACAATCAGGGGATTGTTCAAGGCCTTCGAGGGCTTCCTGCATCACGCAGTAATTGGCGGCCTGAATGCCGAGCAAATGAGGCTGCTCGAAGAAACCCACAAGGGTTTTGTCCGAAGCGGCGCCGCCCTGCCTGCCGAAGAACAGGAAAGGCTGAGGGAGATCAATACCCGCCTTTCCACCCTGACCCTTCGATTCGGTCAAAATGTGCTGGGAGAGACCAATGCCTTTAAAATGACTGTCGAAAACGAAGAGGATCTGTCGGGCCTGCCCGCCTCCTCGATTGAAGCGGCCGCTGACCGGGCCCGGCAGGAAGGCCTTGACGGGAAGTGGGTGTTTACCCTGCACAACCCCAGCGTCATGCCCTTTTTATACAATGCCGACAACCGCGAGCTGCGCAGGGAAATGCAGCAGGCCTATATCAACCGCGGAAACATGGACAATGAATTCAACAACCGGGAGATCCTGGCCGAGATTTCCAATCTCCGCCTGGAAAGGGCCAATATGCTCGGCTACGACAACCACGCCCACTTTACCCTGGAGGAAACCATGGCCGGCGACATTGCCACGGTGATGGATTTTGTCGACCAGGTTTGGGAGCCGGCCATCGCCCTGGCCAGAGAAGAAGCGGAAGAGTTGCAGTCGATGATCTACGCAGAAGGTCATGACTTCGTGCTCGAGCAATGGGACTGGAGATATTACGCCGAAAAGGTGCGCCGGCAAAAGTACGACCTCGACGAACAGGAAGTGAGGCAGTATTTTGAACTCAACACGGTTCGCGACGGCATATTTGACATCGTTGACAAACTTTGGGGGCTGCAATTCACCGAGCGACACGACGTGCCCAGATACCACGAAGATGTGCAGGTGTTCGAAGTGCTTGAAGCCGACGGCTCCCACCTGGGGGTCCTCTACATGGACTTCCATCCCCGCGACAGCAAGCGGGGCGGAGCCGCCAGAGTAGCACCTTGCCCCCCGCCCCCGTTTCACACTACAATCACACCTTTACGGCGGGTCACGCAGTCATGCCCCGGCCCTGGCGTCGAGTGGGCACATTGTGACAACCCGGTGAAATGTACGTCCGCACCGCGGGCTGCAAATACAACGCGGAGGTCAAGGTAACACCAGATGTCCCAGAACAGCGGCCAGAAGAAGCGCACCTCACAACGCGTGGACAGGATTGCGGGCATAGGATTCGCCCGGTTCCTCAAGCTGCTCCACAGCATGTCAAAGGAGGGTCTCATCTCGCTCAGCGTAGGCGAGCCGGACTTCGGTACGGCAACCTGCGTCTGCGAGGCAGCAGCACAGGCCGCATCAGAAGGCTGGACCAAGTACACGCCAACTTCCGGTTTCCCGGAGTTACGACAGGCCATCGCCGCGAACCTGAAGAGGCGGCACGGGCTTGATTACGATCCCGAATCGGAGATACTGGTCACCGTCGGCGTCTCCCAGGCAATCGACCTCGCATTTCGGGCGATGCTGGATGAAGGCGACGAGGTGATCACACCCGACCCACATTACATCTGCTATCCACCTGCCATCGCCCTCTCCGGCGGCGTCACGGTACGGGTCCCCACGGAGCAGTCCAGGGACTACGCACTGGCCTCCACGCAGATGGAGGAGAAGATCAGCCCCAGGACGAAGGCTCTCTTCTTCGGCAACCCTGCGAACCCCACCGGTGCACTGATGGAGAAGGAGACGCTGGAAGGCGTCGCCAGAATTGCCGAGGAGCATGACCTGGTGGTTCTCGCGGACGAGATCTACAGTTCTTTCATCTACGGAGGCGCCACGTTCACCAGCTTCGCCACGCTGCCAGGCATGAAGGAGAGGACTCTCCTGTTCGACGGCTTCTCCAAGCGTTACGGCATGCCCGGCTGGCGCATCGGCTATGCCGCGGGGCCGGCCGATATCATCGGCGGCATGCTGGACGTCGCCCAACATACGATGCTTTGTCCGCCTAACTCCACCCAGTGGGGCGCTCTCGCCGCGCTGAATATGGACGACGACGCGGACTTCCAGCGGATACTGTCCGACTATGAGCAGCGGCGCACCCTCATTTACACCGAACTGAATCGTATCGGTCTTACCACGGCAGAGCCAAAGGGAGCTTTCTACATCTTCCCGGACATCTCGATAACCGGACTAACGGCCACCGAGTTCTGCGAGAAACTCCTGCTGGAGGAGAAGGTGATGGTTTTGCCGGGAGACTCGTTTGGTGAGCAGGGTAAGAACCACGTACGTATCTGCTACGCAACCTCTTACGAAGGCATCAAAGAGGCGCTGCAGCGCATCGAGAGCTTCGTGAACCGCTACCGGGTAAGCCGGCCAGTATAGTCAAATCACACACTGCAACCGAACGGAAGGGACGCCGGATACCCGGCGTCCCTTCCTCATTATCAGAGGCCGGGGCGTGCTTGCTGCGGAGTCCAGCAACCTGTGGTATCGTAGACATATGGACCCTTCGGCTATCACGCCGAATCGGCTGTTCAGCGACCTCGCATATCTGTGGCCGGTGATGAGCCCGCCTCAGGAGTACGCCGAGGAGGCTCAGTGCTGGCGCACGCTGTTGCGCGAGAGATTCTCACCGGGTCGACCCCGCGTACTGGAGCTGGGGGTGGGAGGCGGACACAATCTCTCTCATCTCACCAACGACGTCGAGGCGACGGCCGTCGACATCTCGGCCGAGATGCTGAGGCACTCGGTCGCGCTCAACCCCGGTGTGGAGCACATAGTGGGGGACATGCGGCGCGTGAGGCTGGGCCGTAACTTTCAGGCGGTGCTCATCCATGACGCCATCAGTTGCATGACGACACCTCGAGACCTCGCAGCAGTATTTGCCACCGCGGCAGCACACCTCAAGTCCGGCGGCCTGCTGTTGACTTCGCCAGACTACTTCGCCGAGAGCCTCGCCCTTCCACGCACCGAATGCCACACCTACACGCGCGGCGATATCGAGTTGACGTACGTTGAGTACACGTATGACCCCGACCCCTCGGACACCATGATCGACATCGTCTTCACCTTTTTCATCCGCTCCGCCGGCTCCCTCCAGATAGAGCATGACCGCCTCCAGGCAGGCGTGTTCCCGCGGTCCACATGGCGGAAGCTGATGTATTCGGCGGGCTTCGAGTATTCAGAGCGGACGTTTCACCTGCAGCACTGGGAGTACCCCTACACGATACTTGTAGGAGTGTTCCGCTAAGAGCCTCGTCCCGAAGCGGCACAAGAAACACGAAGGGCCGCCGGCAGATCGGCGGCCCTCAATCGATCAGCAGATTGCCCGCAGATACTCGTCACCCGACGGACATGCCACACGTGGCAAGCTGTTGGTACCGCTCCCACTCGCCGTCGATGAACTGTTGGATACCCTCCAGCGCCACCTCATCGCGCTCCGGCCGGAACAGGTGCGCAAAACGGCCCTGAGGCTCCAGATACTCCTCAACCGGCTTGCGTTGAATCTTCCCGTCGAGTATCTGTTTCGAGCGCAGGTTGAACTCCACCTTGCCATTCTCCGCCTCGAACAGCGCCCACGCACCCGTCTCCACCGCCAGCCGTCCCATCTCGATGGTTCGCTCCATCGGGAAACGCCACCCGGGAGCGCACGGGATGTGAAACTCGAGGTACTTCGGCCCCCGAATTGAGGCCGCCTTCTGCACCTTGCGGTACAGGTCCTCGATGTACGACGCCGAGGCGGTCGCCACGTAGGGCAGGCGGTGCGCCAGCATGATAGCCGGCATGTCCTTACGCTGCTCTACTTTGCCCTTCCATGTAGTGGTCGTCCACGCACCGAACGGTGTCGCGCCGCTGCGCTGCACCCCGGTGTTGGAGTAGATCTCGTTGTTGTAGCACACGAAGATGAAGTTGGTGCCCCGTTCCATGGCGCCGGACATGGACTGCAGCCCGATATCGTACGTGCCGCCGTCGCCCGCCCAGACCACCACATTCACGTCATCCTCCCCCAATCGGTGCAGTGCCGCCACCACACCCGAGGCAGCTGCACCACCGGCAGCGAAGGCCATTGTCAATACGGGCACACCAAACGGCGTCTTCGGATAGCCGCACGCGACGGAGGCGGTACAGGAGGCCGGGCTCACCAGCACGGTCTTCGGACCCAGTGCCTTGAGCGTTATGCGCAGCGTCAACAGGTCGACACAGGCCGGGCACGATCCCGCACCCGGGTGCATCAGCTCTTCCCTCGGGAAATCCTTGATAGCCATCTAGTTGCCTCCCGTCTGCTTGAGGTCCCACCACTCCACCATGTTGTGGCGTGCATTTCCGCACATCACCTTCTTCGCCATGCCCTCTATGTCCTCGTACGTGACGTCGCGGCCTCCCACGCCGCAGAGGTATCCATACACCTCGCAGCCCTCAACACCCATGACTGCAGAGCGCGTCTCGTGGTACATCCAGCCGCCGGAGCCCACCGATATATTGCGGTCCAGCGCTATCAGCTTCCTGTTCCTGCCGATGCGCCGCAGATCCTCATCCGGATACGGCCTGAGCACCCGCAGGCGGGCCAACCCCACCCGGTGTCCCTGCTCGCGCAGGTTGTCCACCGCGACCTTCGCCTCGGAGCCAACCGAAGCCATCGCCAGCAGCACGAACTCGGCGTCGTCGATTCGATACTCCTCGATCAGCCCCCCGTGATAGCGTCCGAACCGCTGCTCATACTCTCTGCCCAGTTCGGGTACCAGTCGCTTGGCGGCCTCCATGCCGAGATGCATCGTGTAGCGCTTCTCCATGTGGTACTCATCCGACAGCACATTGCCGAACGTCACCGGGTTTCGCCAGTCCAGCCGCCAGTACGGCTTGAAGGGCGGCAGGAACGCATCTACGTCCTCCTGCTCCGGAATCTCCACCGGCATCATCGTGTGGGAGATGGTAAACGCACTGTAGCTGATCAGCACGGGAAGCTGGACCTCGGAATGCTCGGCCAGCCTGAACGCCTGGATCACGGTGTCGAACGCCTCCTGCGCGCTGGAGACGAAGAACTGTATCCAGCCGGTGTCGCGCTGCGCCATCGAGTCGGTCTCGTCCGGCCACAGGCTCCAGCCCGGGCCAAGCGTCCGGTTTACGTTGATCATCACGATAGGAAGTCGAGACAATCCGGCCCAGTGCAGCATCTCGTGCATGAATGCCAGTCCCTGAGACGAGGTGGCAGTGAACGTGCGCACGCCCATTGAGGCGGCGGCACACGTGGCGGCCATCACCGAGTGCTCGCTCTCCACACAGAGGTATTCGGCCTGAAGCTCGCCGTTCTGGACGAACCTGGCAAGCTCCTCGACGATGACGGTCTGCGGCGTGATCGGATACGCAGCGATGACCTCGGGCTTGCACATCTGCACAGCCTTGGCCGCAACTTTGTTGCCGACGTCGAACATCACCGTCATCGCTATTCCTCCCGCTCCATCGTGATGGCCTTCTTAGGGCACTCGTGGGCGCAGATGCCACACCCCTTGCAGTAGTCGTAATTTATGCTGACGCTGTCATCATCGGCACGCAGCACAGCGCCCTCGGGACAGTAGGCCCAGCAACGCAGGCACTTAATGCAGTTCGCAAGGTCGATGATAGGCCTGAAATCGCGCCATCCCCCGGTCCTGCCTGCGGCTCCATCGCACGGGTACGAGATAGTCGTATCTGCTGTGTAACGCTCCATCAGCGGTTGACCTCCAGTCTGTCGTAAGCTTCCCTTGCCGCCTCGGCATTCGCCTCACCCGCAGACCCCTTCCACTGCTCGCGAATCACGGCCAGGAGCGCCTCAAGGGAAATCTCATCAGTCAGTCTTGCGACGGCCCCCAGCATGGGAGTATTCAGCGCGGGGATGCCGCTCACCAGCAACTTGTGTGCGATGGAGATGCCGGCGGCATCCACCACCGCAACGCGGAGGCGATCAGAGAACTCGAATTCGGTCGGCTGCTTCCGGCTGTTGAGCACGATGGTGCCGCCTTCCGTGAGCCCCGCCGTGACATCGATTGACTCCAGCGTTTGCCGATCCAGCACCACCACGATATCCGGATGGTACACGCGACTGCGCAGGCGAACGTCGTCCGCGGAGATGCGCACGAAAGAGGTCACCGGCGCGCCACGCCGCTCCCCTCCAAAATGAGGGAACGCCTGCACTCCCTTCCTGCCGTCACGAAGCGCGGCAGCCGCCAGCAGGTTTGCCGCGGTGACGGCTCCCTGGCCCCCACGGCCGTGGAAACGGACTTCGAGCATATGACCGCCCTCCTTCCAATCACCCGCCGTCGCGCCGTTACCGGGCTGCCAACCCAGGATCGTCCTGGCTCACGATGCGGCTGCGGCTTACGCTTTCGCCATGTCGAGGAGGAAACCGTAGAAGTAGCTCCCCTCCCGCTCGGCCTTAAGTGTCTTGAACCGGTGTCTCACGCCGGCCGGTACGTAGATGGCCACGGGCGACTCTACCACGTAGGTCTCATCGTCCAACGTGATCTCGAACACCATGTCGCCCTTGTTCGGCGAAAGCGCCATGTACACCTCTGCACACTCATGTGCGTGCTCGTCAGTCAGGTAGACGCCTACAAGTTTGCTCACATCCACTGCCGCCACACCAAACTCCAAGTCCTCGCCCATATTCGGCACCACCCAGAACGGCACCGGCGCGAAGTGACTGGGAAGGCTCACCAGCTGAGGGATGTCATTGAAGATGAGGTTCTCGTGTCTTCCCGTCATTCTTCACTCACCTCCTCCGTACATTGGGTCCGATCTACGAGTAGTCGTAGAACCCCTTGCCGGTCTTCCGACCAAGCCGTCCAGCCGTGACCATCTTCTCAAGAAGAACGGGCGCAGCGAACTTCGGATCCTTGAAAGACGCATACATGCCGTTGGCGATGTTAAGCAGGACATCCAGCCCGATCAGATCGGACAGCGTCAGCGGGCCCATCGGGTAGTTGAAGGACAGCACGCAGC
>PWUO01000144.1 GCA_003562555.1 Dehalococcoidia bacterium | reverse complement strand
GGCATCCTGTGTCACAGCGAGGGCCTCGTGCGCATGATGCCCCCGCAATCACGTGAACCGGTTGAAGTCACCTCCTCGTTCAGGGAGTTCAACGCATTGCCTGGCATGGCACGCGCGAACTATGACCACGCAGTGACGCGGCGGATTCCGGCACTGTCGGCAATGGTCGAAAGCAGTCCCCTCAATCGATGGCTTCAGGGCAGTGGCAAAATGGGCGTTATCACCTATGGCGTGTGTGACATGTACGTCCGCGAAGTGAAGGCGCAGCTCGCGCCGCATATCGATGTCCTGTCTCTCGCATTCTCCAATCCGCTGCCACTTCAGTTGATCAGCCGATTCTGCGAGTCCATCGATGGCCCCGTATTCGTGATCGAGGATGGCTACCGTTTCGTTCAGGAGAGCCTGCAGCAGGCCGGGTTGGACGTGCACGGCAAGACCCCGGACGATCCTCTCACCGAGTGGACTCCTGCACTGGTTGCGGAGCGTCTTGGATTCGAGGTCTCACGTCATGCGAGCGATGTGCAGGGTGTGCCCCGCCCACCTGCGATCTGCCCCGGGTGTCCGTACCGCCTCTTCGGTGAGGAACTGGCGGCAATGCGCAGGAAAGGACTCATTGATGTTGTATTCGGCGACATCGGCTGTTACGCCCTGCTCTATTATCTGAACGCGGTTGACACTGCACTCTGCATGGGAGCGGGTGAGGCTATGCGCCAGGGATTTGTGCTCTCTCGTCCGGAGGAAGTCTCCCGGTGCCTGGCTGTTGTTGGCGACAGTACTGAGTGTCACACCGGTATGGATTCGACGCGCAATGCGGTCTTTCGCAACATCGCCGGTGTGAAAGTGATACTCGACAATTCATGGACTGCCATGACGGGAGGGCAGCCCTCTCCGACCTCGCCGCACAACCTCGCCGGGCAGGGCATGGCATTCGATCTTCCCAGGAGCATTGAGGCTCATGGCGCCAGCACCAGGGTCATCGCTGCTTATGATCGTAAGGCAGTGCACTCGGCACTCAGTAGCGCGCTCAACGATGCGAACCAAGGCGTGTTCTCGACCATCATCATTCGCGAGGGACAGTGTCTCAGACAGAGCGATGCGAGCACGCAGCGCGTGCTGGCAGACGCGGAACGCTGCAGGCAGTGTGGACTCTGCCTCATCTGTCCCGGAATCGAAAAGGGGCCGGATGGCACACCTGTGTCGAATCAGTTGTGCTCCGGGTGCGGTGGACATACTCCGGCGTGTGTGCAGATGTGTCCATTTGACGCGCTGCATCCGGCAGATCTTACCGACATGGATCGCCCTTCCGCGCCTGTGTACCCTGAACCGGGCAGACTGACGACGCTGCCGTCAGTTTCGCGCGCATCGCTTCCCGAGAGGCTGGCTCTCGCCGTGCGTGGAGTAGGAGGACAGGGAAGCCTGTTCTTTGGCAGGGTTCTGACGCAACTCGCGTTCCTCCTGGGCTATGGAGAGACCAACATACTCAAGGGCGAGACTCATGGAATGGCTCAGATGGGAGGGCCCGTCATCAGCACGTTTGCATGCGGCGATGCAGTCAGCCCGGTGCTGATGCCCGGACGTGCCGACGTGCTCATTGTCCTTGAGCAGGGCGAGGTGCTTCGTCCCGGGTTCCTCGATATGCTGAAACCAGGAGGAACCATACTGCTGGCGACCACTAAGATCGTTCCACCGGGATTGTCGTCAGACAAGTATCCCATCGAGGCGGAGTTGGATGAACTGCTGCGGTCGTACACGGCCGTCAGGGTGGATGTCCTCGGCAGAGCTCTGGCCCTTGGTGACCCCACCGGCCGTATGGCCAATGTCGTTATGCTTGGCCTGTTGAGCACGACTCCCCCGTTCGATGTCTTTCCAGTGGAACTCTGGTGGGAAGCACTGCGATCGGTGAATCCGCGCCCCGTCACGTGGTCAGCCAACTATGCGGCATTCAATGCCGGTAGAGACATGGCCTCGCGTGTGGGTTGATATGCGCCATCCCCGCCAGTGGGGAAACGGCGAGAGTCGGATCGCGGAATAGCGGCCTATCGGACCGCGGGAGTGATACATGAGGCGGACAGCCAATCTGCAGACACTGCTTGAGCCAGCCACCATTGTGATAGTGGGCGCGAGCGACGATACCTCGAAGCCGGGGGGCAAATTGCTGCGCAATATTCTGCAGCGAGGCTATGAAGGCCAACTGCGGCTGGTGAATCCGAAAGCCTCCGAGGTACAGGGCATATGTGCGTATCCATCCGTGGATGCGCTGCCTGAGTCGCCTGATCTTGCTTTCATCGCCATTCCCGCTCAGTTCGTGCGCCAGGAACTCTGCAATCTGGCCCGGAAGGGTGCGCGGGCGGTGGTGGTGCTGAGCGCAGGCTTTGGTGAGGTGAGTGCGGAAGGCAAGGAGGAAGAGCGTCAGCTTGTGGAGATCGCCGATGCGCATGGGATCCTGCTGATTGGCCCCAACTGTTCAGGCATTGTGTCGCATGCGCATGCAGGCAAGTTCAGTGGACTGCCACCCAGAAGCCGAAAGGGTGGCATCGACTTCCTGAGCGGTTCAGGCGCAACCGTTGATTTCCTGTACGAGTTGGCGACGAGCCGTGGTCTGGAGTTCAACTCGCTTCTGAACGTAGGCAATTCGGCACAGACGGGCGTGACCGACCTGCTGAGGCTTTACGACGAGGCTCAGGGCGAGGAGAGTTCACTGGTCAAACTCCTGTACATCGAGGTGCTTACCCGACCGAAACAGTTCCTGCAACATGCGAGGAACCTGAGCCTGAAGGGGTGTGTACTTGCGGGCATCAAGTCCGGGTCCACCGAGGCCGGTACACGAGCTGCTGCCAGTCACACCGGTGCAATGGCGACGAATGATGTTGCGGTCCAGGCACTTTTCGGCAAGGCGGGAATCATCAGGGTCACGTCGCGTCCCGACCTGGTGGACGTCGCGACAGCACTCACCTGCGTCGGAACCAGGCGGAACGGTCGGCGCGTGGCCGTGGTGAGCGATGCCGGAGGTCCCGCCGTCGTCCTCGCCGACGAACTGAACAGGTTAGGCTTTAGCGTGCCCGCGTTCTCCGACAGAACCAGGGATCGTATCGCGCATGTCCTCCCACCGGGTGCGGCCAGCGGAAATCCGGTGGACTGTCTGCCCACTCGCAATGGTGAAAGCCTTGGAAATGTTCTGGGCATAATTGCGGAAGAAGAGAGCGAAAGCGTCGACTACATCCTGTTCATAGACGGTGATTCCGGTCTCGCGGACAACTGGGAGATATGCAGGGCGCTGATGCACGCGCAGGATAATGGCGGAATCCCTGTGCTCCCCTGCTTCTTATCGCCGGTCTCGGCCGCGGATGCGCTCACACGGTTTCGTGAGGCGGGTCGCTGCTACTTTGAGGACGAAGTGTGTATGGCACGGGCCCTGGCTCGTGTAGTGAATCGCCCTGTGATCTCCGAGCCAACGGTACGTGTTGAAGGATACCGCCGCGAGCAGATAGCCTCGCTGCTTGCGGGTAGAACTGGTGTGCTTTCGCCCGATCTGACGCAGCAGGTCCTGAAGTCGGCGGGAATGCGCCTGCCTGAGCAGGCCCTGATTGGATATCGAGACGCACTCGAGACGGTGCAGATGCCTTACCCATGGGTCATGAAGGTAGTGGGACCGTTGCACAAGAGTGATGTCGGTGGCGTCAGAATGGGAATCGAAAGTCTTTCAGAGGCCCATACCGGGTGGGATCATTTGATGAGTATTTCCGGAGCCTCCGGCTGTCTCGTACAGAGGATGGTGTCGGGCCCGGAGGTCATCATCGGCGCACATCGCGAGGACGAGTATGGGCACCTGATCGCATTCGGACTCGGAGGCATCTACACCGAGGTCCTCAAGGACATGCAGTTTCGTCTCGCACCCCTCTCGGCAGTTGAAGCCGAACAGATGATTCGCAACATACGGGCATTTCCGTTGCTCTCGGGCGTGCGGGGGCAGCCCGGCATGGACATCGATGTGCTGATCGAAATGCTCATCCGAACGGCGCTGCTCGTAAGCGACTTCCCCTCGATTCGCGAAATGGATCTCAATCCTGTGAAGGGGTCAGGCGCCGAACTGTACGCCGTTGACGCCCGGATCATCGTCGACTAGATCATCTTCGTCGCATCGATCGGTGCACTCCCGGCACCCGCGGCTGAACCCGGTGGAGGACGAGCCGTGCCCGTGATTTCGCGAGCGAACCTGACGTCGGCCGGCAGGGAATTGATGAAGTGTGTGGGGGAACCTTCGACGTTCGCAACGCCACGAGCCCTGTGGTATGCTCCGCGGTAGCAACATCACGTATCCGGGAATCTGTTCTTGGAAGGAGGGGCGATATGGTTGATGAAATCGAACGACTACCGGAACAGACCGCACCCCGATCCGGAAGCGGGGATACGGCGCAACTGCAGAAGAAGGTGAAGGACGGACTCGTGGCGGAGAAACGCCTGGAAGACGGCAGCGTTGCTCCGTGGGAGATATCGCAACTGAGAAGAATGGCCACCGAAGGCAGGAACGCTCAGTATGCGCTTCGTCAGCGTGGGCATGAGACCAGCCTGCCCGACGAAGCGACTCCCGAGGATTAGCAGTGTGAGGTTTCGGATAGTGCTCGGCATTCGGTGGTGACTTGATCCAACATATTCGGAAGCGGGCGAGCCTGTGCCGGGCGGCGGGGTATGTACGGGTGGCCGGTTCTTCCTCATGAGGAGGATGCATGAAGTCTCTGGTAGTGCTGCCGATGGCGGTTGTGCACGAGGCGGCCAAATATCCGCAGCGCTTTGCGGAGATAGGAGTTGACTTCGCCGGACGGTTATGTCCAACCGAGGACGATGTCATCGACCTGGCTCGAGGGGCCGATGCGATCATTGTGGAAGGCAGTCAGCGCCCGATCACGCGGAGGATCATCGAGCATTTCGAGAAATGCAGGATCATCAGCGGGACGCAGATAGGCTACGACAGCATCGACACTGTTGCTGCCACCGAGCGGGGAATCCTGGTTACCAACGTTCCGGGCTACTGCATCGAGGAAGTCTCGGATCACACCATGGCGCTGTTGCTGGCTTGTTCAAGACGAATCGTCGCACTCAACGAAGTGGTCAGGAGAGGTGGTTGGGGGTTTGGGCCGTGTTCTTCGGACATTAAGGAGAGGATACGGCCGGGCATCGGACGGCTTCGCGGCCGCACACTGGGACTGTTCGGCTTCGGTGCCATAGGCAGGGCGCTCGTACCCAAAGCAAGAGGATTCGGCCTGCGCATAATCGCGTGTGATCCACAGGCAGATCCGGCACTCGCGGCCGCAATGGACGTGGAGCTTGTGGACTGGACGGTTCTGCTTGCCGAATCGGATTATGTTTCGATCCACGCCTCGTTCTCCCCACAGACCAGGCACGTGTTCAATCGTGAGGCGTTCGCAGCGATGAAGCCCTCCGCATGTCTCATTAATACTGCGCGGGGTGGATTCATAGACGAACCAGCACTGCACGAGGCGCTTCAATCGGGACAACTGGCTATGGCCGCACTGGACGTGCTGGATGTCGAACCTCCGGACTCGAATCCACTGTTGTTGTTGGACAACGTCATCTGTACCGGACACTACGCGTTCTTCTCCCCGGAATCGTTCGAGGAACAGTGGCGTAGGCCTGCGGAGGAGGTTTCCAGGGTGTTTGCGGGAGAATGGCCGCAGTGTGTCGTGAATCCTGAGGCAGAAGCGCGATATGTGGAGAGGTGGGGTGAACTGCGGCATCCGTCTCCATGACTGGACCTCGGCCTGCCTTCGAGGTATGAGTCGGCGCGTAAGTGCAGCACGAATTCATACGGCTCTTCCCGGTGGATTGGTTGTGGTGGCCCGATGGCAGGGGCATGATACATTGCTGTACAGAGGTGCACCGTGCATAATTCCCTCCTGAAACGAGCTTGCAACGAAGGAGGTCGAGAGATGTCCAGGGCGATCGCACTACTCCTGGTCGTGGCGCTATTGGCGGCTGGTTCCGGCTGCGGCAGACAGAATGAAGATAGGAACGGTGCAGACCCCGGGCAGCAGAGTGCGGGGGATGCCGCGTTCTCTCGAGGAACGCAGGGGACCCCGGATCTCGATGTGCAGGAGTTCGATTACGAGCAGTACTCTGAAGAAGAGAGCGAGGGAACGGGACAGCCGGAGGGCGAGGACGTCGACGATCCCGGTATTGATCAGGATAATGGCCAGGGTGACACTCCCGCTCCTCAGCCCACTGCCCCCGTAATTACCGATGGCTACGTGACGGAGGTATTCCAGCCAATACCCGCGGAGACCGGAACGGTGGTACTGAACGCTGGCCCTATCGACAACCGAACCATGGCGGGAGACAATGCTGAGAATCAGTCGTTTCGCGCCTTCTGGAGCTTCGACGTGGCGAAGGTGCGCTTCTCCGACGTACAGGAGGCCACACTGCAGTTCACGCACCAGGAGACAGTTGGTGACCCATTCCGTCTGGACAACCGGACCCTGGGCATTGGTGGTATTCAGGTGTGGATCGTCCGGACTGAGGAGGGGACTCTTCCCCCCTATGATCCCGCTCCATTCGTACAGCTTACCAACGATCCGATCTTCGAGTCACCCACCGAGTATGACCTGACAACGTACGTCAAGAACATCGGTGACAATATGTCCAACGTCGATCGAGTGCAGGTGATGGTCAGGTTTCAGCATGGCACCAACAGGAACGGCGTTGCCGACTACATGGAGTGGGAGTCCGCAACGCTCACGGTGACCTATGCGCCACACTGACCGACCGCGGCTGGTCAGCCGATGAAGCAAGGTTAGCCCAGGAACGGGTAGTTCGCGGAGTATGACGTACACACTTGGGCGAAACGCACGATGCTACTTCAGAAGATACTGCTGATCGCACTGGCCGGTGCCTTCGGCGCGATGGCGAGGTATGGGCTCTCGGGACTGGTTCTGCGGGTCACCGGCGCGGGCTTCCCGTACGGCACGCTGGCCGTCAATGTGCTCGGATGCTTCCTCTTCGGTCTCGTCTGGGCCCTGGCGGCCGAACGCATGATGCTGACCCCTGATATACGCACTGTTCTTCTGGTTGGGTTTCTCGGCAGCTTCACGACCTTCTCG
>PWUO01000099.1 GCA_003562555.1 Dehalococcoidia bacterium | reverse complement strand
TACCGCTGCACAGATCCGCAGCAACGTTTCCCGCGCGGCGCACGCCGTGCCCCGCCTCTCCCGCCACGATGAAGGTGAACCGGCCGTCATAGGACATATAGACCTCCCTGCGCCTGGCTTGAGCATGCATGCATGCGGACAAGGCCGAAGGCCTTCGGCCTTGTCCGCGCCCGGCTGTTAATCAGATGTGCCCGCCGGCCCACCAACTAGGCGGCCGCCATCCCCTGCTCGGTCAACGTATGCGAGCCATCACTCTCGGACACCAGGCCCGCCTCAACCATCTCCCGCAAGCCACTGCGCACGCGGTAGAGCGGCATCCCGCTCGCCGCACCGACGTCTTCAGCGGTCTTGTTGCCCGCTTTCAGGGCCGCGATCATCTGCCGGCCCGACTCAGTGGGCTTGCCATCAGCACTCACACATGGCATACGGCATCGCCTCCTACAGCTTCCTCTTGCAGAAGTACCAGTCGACGCACTCGAAGCCCTCTTTGAGCCTCTCCTCGGCAGCCTCCTGCGTCTTCGGCGGCGGCACGATCACCATGTCTCCCGGCCGCCAGTTGGCAGGGGTCGCCACCTTGTTCTTGTCGGCCGTCTGCAGCGCATCGATGCAGCGCAGAATCTCATCCATATTGCGACCCGTAGTCAGCGGGTAGTACAGGATGAGGCGGATTATCTGGTCCGGATCGATGATGAACGTGCATCGCACGGTCTCGGTCTTGCTCTGCCCGGGATGAACCATACCGAACTTGACGGAGACCTCTTTGTTCAGGTCCGCAATGATCGGGAAGGTGATCTTGACGCCGGCCTTCTCCTCGATATTCCGCGCCCACGCGATGTGCGAGGTGATGCTGTCGACGCTCAATCCGATAAGCTCCACTCCGCGCTTCTTGAACTCGGGTGACAACTGGGCGAAGCCCATGAACTCCGTCGTGCACACCGGTGTGAAGTCAGCCGGGTGAGAGAACAGCACCACCCAGCTTCCCTTGAAATCGGACATCTTCAGCGTGCCATGGGTGGTCGGCGCC
Source organism: Dehalococcoidia bacterium (assembly GCA_003562555.1). Lineage (GTDB taxonomy): Bacteria > Chloroflexota > Dehalococcoidia > GIF9 > AB-539-J10 > SKVJ01. The sequence continues at coordinate 22,443 of PWUO01000099.1, read as the reverse complement.
TCGAACTCGGGTGCCTTGTCTCCCAGCCTGGGCATGCTCACAATCTGCTCAGTCTGTTCCTCCATCTCTTGCACCTCCTCGTGGTCGCCCCCGGTATTACCAGGGGCGCCGATGACTAGCCTTCGAGGCCGAAGTCCCACTAGAGTTCCAGGCAGTTCTCCCACACACCGTGGATGTTGCAGTACTCCAGCGCACAGAACGCCTTGAACTGGTCGACAGGAACCTGGAACCGCACGTTCGGGTTTGTATAGCCGGGCGCGAAGTCACACCTTCCGAGATTGATGACCTGACCTTCCTTCTTCACGCCATACAACTCGACCCAGACGATGTGGTGTTCGACCGTGTTCGGGTGGGGAACCTCCTTGCCAACCACCACATGGACGATGTCTGCGCCGCCTTCGCCCTTACCTTTGCCTACCTCGATGACGGGTACGTGCTTCTCCTTGCCTTCCTCAGCAGCCGTCTTCAGTATGTCATTGAACCGCATCACTCTACCTCCTGCATCTTAGTCCTTCTACACGTGGCGCGACAGGCTTCTAGACCAGTCCTGCGCCACGATGTTTCTCCGCTATTTGTCCGGCCAGTTCGTCGATCGCCTTCAGGTCAGCCTCAGACGGCAACCCCTTGAACAGCACCGGATCAAACAACTCCACTTTCAGATTCGGTACCAGTGCGAGCAACTGCTCCACTGCCTTGCCTCCCCACCCGTACGAGCCAACTATGGACGCGAACATCACCCTCGGCCTCAGGGCGTTTGCGAGTATGGCCGCATACGCCACCAGGGGGTGGGGTCCCGCGAGCACCGTCGGAGTACCCAGCACCACGGTGGCCGCATCTACCAGCTCCATGGCGAGCCTGCCGGTGTCCCCGCCGCTCAGCTTGTGCGGCACCACCCGCACACCCTGTTCCGCAAGTGACGCAATGAGACGATCTACGATGACCTGCGTGCTTCCGTGCATGGAGACGTACGGAATCACTACCTTGTTCGCCAACGGACCGGACACCCAGTCCCGGTACATGTCCATGATGAACTGCGGGTTGTCATGCAGCGGGCCATGGCTCGGCGCAATCATCTGGATGTCATACCCGGACAGGCGCTCCAGATGCTTCACGATGTTCGACTTGAACGGCATCATGATCTCCGCGTAGTACCGCTTCGCCGCCCGGTAGACCCGCGCGGGATCACTCACGAAAAGGTCAGACGTAGCCAGGTGCGAGCCAAACAGGTCACACGGGAATAGGACCTTCTGCTCGCGCAGATACGTGAGCATGGTCTCAGGCCAGTGCACCCACGGAGCATGGATGAACTCGAGCGTCAGGTCGCCCAGCGACAGCGTCTCCCCATCCTCGACGACGACGAATCGGCCCTCATCAACATGAAGAAGGTCCATAAGCAGGCCCTTGGCCTTTGGCGTACATACCAGTTTCGCATCAGGGTAGCGCTCAAGCGCGAACGGGATGCTGCCCGCATGGTCCTGTTCAGCATGGCTTGCGACCAGGTAGTCCACCTTGGACAACTGCATCGCGTCGAGCAGTCCGCACCACTCCCCGGTCTTCGTCGGGTCAACGGTATCTATGAGGGCCGTCTTCTCTGAGCCGGCAACGACGTACGCGTTATAGCTGGTACCATCCGGCAGCGGTATCAATTCATCGAACAGTTGCCGATCCCAGTCGACCGAGCCTACCCACATGACCTTGTCGGTTACTTTTCTTGCTCGCATATCTCATCCTCCCATATCGTCAGCGAGGCGTCCTCCAAATCGCCGATTAGCGATCGGCTCATGAAGTCGGCGAAGAGACGACTTCCGTTCCGTACTGAATCATCTCGAGACAGCCCAGGTAGCGTCCCTGCTCATCCCGCACGGCAAACCAGCGAAAACGTGTGACCTTCCCATCGATGGTGACCGTCCTGTCCACCACATCACGTTGCCCGCTCTTGAGCTTGGCAAGGACTCCATTCACCGCCGGGGCACTCGACTCAAGGTGACACGCCTGCACCGGTCCGTCCAGAACGGACGGCTGCCAGGCGGGACCGCGTTCATCCATCCGGTTCCAGAACCGCACCCTGTCTTCGGCATCAACAAAGGCCAGTTCCATGGGCAGCACGTCCAGCAGCGCACACAGCTGCTCGTGAGTCATGTTGTGGATCATGTCGCCTCCACGCTCCTCAACCGGCGGTGCGGCTAGTCGTCTATCTTCTCGAACTCGCTCTTGTCGGCTCCACAGACAGGACAGACCCAGTCACCGGGCAGGTCCTCAAACGCGGTACCCGGAGCCACGCCGCTATCAGGATCACCAGCGGATGGATCGTAGATGTAGCCGCAGACTTTGCACTTGTACTTGCTCACAGTCGATTCCTCCTTGTGATGTACTACATAGGTTGGAGCGCTACGGGGCGTAACCCCCCGTTTGACGTCATGATAGTACGCATATGACATGGGATGGCCGTCGGAAAGTATGCCGGCCGCAACTACCCTGCCCACAAAGATGGTATGCGTCCATGCATCCATATCCCTGTCGACTTCCACCTCAAGGTATGCGATGGCATGTTGCCTCACCACGGGCGCTCCCGTCACACCGGGAAACACATCCACCCCGGTGAACTTGTCGATATCACGGCCGGTCCTGAATCCAAACCGGCCTATGAACGGCAGCGGCGCTTCCTCCGACAGGATCGACGCCGCGAAGGAGCGACTGCGACTGACGAGCTCGTGCGTGAGGTTCTGCTTATTGAGGCAGACCGCAACCGCCAGCGGGTCCGCGCAGACCTGCATCAGGGCATTCGCAATCTGCCCGTTCACGTGTCCTTCATGCCCGGAAGTCACCACATACAGGCCATAGCCAATCTTCTGGAGCGCCTCCGGCTGCAGTGTACTGGTCACACCCATCTTCCTACATCAGGTCCTTCTCGCTCGACTCGATCGCACTCTGGAGTTCGGCGTTGAGCGCATCAGGCAACCCCTCGATATCCACGTGCAGAAATCCCCGCACAATGGTCGATGCCGCCTCGTCTCGTGTCAGTCCCCGCGCCATGAGGTACTGCACTTCCTCCTCTGCGATCTTGCCCACCGCGGCCTCGTGGTAGAGGTCGATGCCGGCAACGGTCCCGCGCAACTCGGGAACTGCGTGTATGACGCCGCCGTCGGTGAGGATCAACCCCCGGCATTCGAGGTGTCCCTTCACATCAGCCGCGCTGCCCTCGATGTAGCCTCTCGCAATGATCTCCCCGCCATTGACGATTGCGCGCGAGATGATCTCAGTGCGCGCCTCGGGAGCTTCAAGGTACACTCTTGAACCGACATCGATCTTTCCTCCGGGGTGACCTGCGATGACGCTGTTGAGCCTCGCGGTCGCTCCCCGGCCTACACACCACACCCTGGGGTTCGTCTGCAGATCCTGGACCGGCTGCATGATCACGTAGTTGTTGAGAAAGGTTGCACCCTCTTCGACGATCACGCCGGTCCTGGGCCGCACGGCGATGCCCGGGTGCCAGTTGTGAATCATCGTGAATGTGAGTTTCGCACCCTTACGGACATAGAATTCGGACACGCCAAGGTGAAAACCGGACTCGGTATGCGGCCCGGTGGTGCACCCGGTAATAATATGAAGCTCCGAGTCCTCCTCGGCGATGATGATGTTGTGGACGTTCTGGGCAAGGCCTTCGGTACCAAGATAGAGACATGCCTGCAACGGCAGCACCGTCTTCTGGCCGGGCAGCGCTCGCATGAAATAGCCGTTGGCGTTGGCCCTGTCTACACTCGTCGTGTAATCATCAGCTCCCGCATCCACCACACGCCACCAGTAGTCGGAGAGCCAGTCATACTTCTGCAGCGCATCGCGCACCGCCATTAATTCGACACCATCCTGGGCATGCGACACGTGCACCGGTGTCTGATCCACCTGGATGAACGTGCCGGACCGTCCGTCCGACTCATCGAGCATGACGCCGGCTTCCAGCATACGCCGCTTCATCTCATCGGGCAGATGCTGAGGATTATCCTCGTAGGGCTGCTCAGGCGCAGCCGTCCCGTAGTCGCGCAGGTCCGGATCGACACGCCCGCGGCCTTCCGTTCGCTGCGTCGCTCCGTTTGGCGATGTCGTCCTCACATCACGCATCGGCAGCACTCCTCGTAGCCATTCTGCTTGATGGTCGTCAGTATCTCGTGCGGATCACCGGCACAAGTGATCCTTCCGTCGATGAGGACGTAGCCGGTTCGCGCGCTCACGTAGTCGAGCACATGCCCCGTGTGCGTGATGATGAGTCCCGCATGGCTTCGTTCGCGTATCCGCACATCCTTCTGCAGAAGCTTGTTGATCAGTTCGCCGATCACAGCGATGTTGACAAGGTCAACACCGGATTCAGGCTCATCCAGAAGGACGAAGTCGGGGTTTTGCGCGATGAGCTGCAGCAACTCGGAGCGCTTCAACTCGCCGCCCGAGAAGCCGTAGTTCACGTCCCGATCAAGGAAGTCGACCAGGCCCGCCGCTCCCGCCATGTCACGAATCTCTTCCTCCGATGCATCACGGCGAAGGCAGGCCAGGACCATGTCACGCGTCTTCACGCCACGAACGACAGGAGGTCGCTGAAACGACATTCCCATGCCCATACGGGCGCGTTCATCCACGGAAAGGCCCGTCACGTCCTGCCCTTTGAACTCAATACTGCCGCGGGTGACCACGTACTTGGGAAATCCCATGAGCGTCATGAGCAGCGTACTCTTTCCGCTTCCGTTCGGACCGAAAAGTGCGGTAGTCTCGCCGTACCGTATGTCGAGGTCGATACCGTGGAGTATCTCCACACCTCCCACCTCAACATGCAGATCGCGTACCGAGAGCATCACCTCATCCATGCGACCCCCTTCATCCGCAAAGGAGCGACTATGCTCCATCAAGCGTCCACTTCTCTTTCACGGTGTACCACCCTGCCGGATCGGTCAGATACTCGTAACTGTCCAGCAGCGCCAGGTGGTGCATTCGCTCTTCGCCCGCCAATACGGTGTAGAACTTCTTCTCAACCTGCGAATCGGTCTCCGCAGCCCTGGAGCGATACATGTCGTACGCCTGAAGCTCCTTCGCCATCGCCTCCTGCATCGCCTCAAGTTCCGAGCGCGCGACCTTCACATCTGCCGGCATCGCATTCTTATCGAACGCCGCAACCACCTGCTTCAGGTGACAGCCTCCATATTCCGGTGCCGGAATATCAGGCCAGTCCTTGCCCTGGCTCAGTTCAGCCTCGATCGCCTTGAACTTCGCCGCGTGTTCATCCTCCTCCACCGCCAGGCGCTCAAACAGCTGCTTCGCCACGGGATTCCCCGCAACCTCGGCAGCCTTGAGGTAGTATCCCTTCTCCTGAACCTCGATCGCCATGGCCTTCTTCAGGGTATCCATCCGCTTCTGAGCATCATCCATCTCCGTTACCTCCTCTACGAATACCGTTTCTTAAGATCGGAGAGTTCGCGCACGTGCTTTCTCTCCTCGGTGATGATTCGCTCCACAGCCTCACGCTCCCGCTGAGGCACCAGGTCCCGCATCTCGGAGTAGAACAGAATGGAATCCTTCTCCGCACCGAGTGCGAGCTGTAACGCCTCTCCAGGTCCCGCGGCATTCCTCGCCAACTGCTTCGCAACACTGTCATCGGTGAACACCGATGAATCGATGAGCGCCTTGAGGTACGCTTCGTACTCGGCTTCATCGACCGGCGGTACGACAGGACCACTGCCCGCACCCGCACGAAGCGACTGAAACACCGCGATGTGATGCCGTTCCATGTCGGCGAGGCCACGGTAGATATCCTTCAACTCTTCGTCAGCGGCGACTTCCGACAGCGACCCGTAGTAGGCGGCACCGTTCTTCTCTATTCCCACCGCAATGTCATACAACTCGCCCGCCGTGAATACTGCCATCAGCGCGTACCTCCTCTCATTTCATCTCGTTCGTTCTCACCGGTCGTACCTTCCCGGGAGGCGCCGGCGCAACACTCATGGCAAAGGCCCCTGAACTCGAGCACATGGTACCTGACGTCCAGGCCGGTGCATTCGGCCACCTTCCTGTCCATCACGCAGTCAACAGGCACCTCGATGTCCTGCATCTCGCCACACCGATCGCAGCGGAAATGGTGGTGCGTGGCGGCATATCCGTCATAATGGGCTACGCCGCCGGACCCTTCGTAGGATCGCATCTCTCCAAGTTCGCACAACACCCTGAGATTCCTGTAGACCGTACCGAGGCTGAGGCCAGGAATCTGCTTACGTGCCTCCCGGTAAACCCAGTCCGCCGTCGGATGGCAATCGGTACCTTTCACTACGGCCAGTATTGCGTCTCGCTGCCTGGATCTTCTCATGCTATATCAATAATGGTAACTGTTATTATTATGCGCCGGGACGTACACCGTGTCAAGTCTGTTCTCTGGTCGGGCTCAATGCCGGCTCACCACTGGTTGCGGCACCTGAATCAGCGCACCGCGCGTCGCTTGCACTGAAGCTGCTTGATGCGCGACACCGACGTTCATACACCACCACTCTCACTATCTCACTACAGTCGGCAGGCCCACCAGCCGGGACTGCGTACAGGCCGATTCTAGTCGCGGACTTGAGGGCTGTCAAACGCGGCATCGCGCGGCTGAGATCATTCCGGATTCAGGGACATGCAAGCCGTCTTCCCAGCTCAACCGCCTCGTCGATCTGCCCGGGCTGGTCGATCACCTGTGCCCTCTCCTCCATCCCTTTCACGAGCAACTGATCGGCAAACTGAACGCCCACGGCATCGAAAAAGTACTTGGCGGTAAGAAGTACGCCATCGAACAGCCTGGCGCCACGCGTGGCTCCCACCGCGATGATCGCACCCTTACGTGACGCGACGTCCGGCTGCCAGCACTTCAGCATGTAGCGGCGTACCCACAACGCCTGGCAGCGGTCCACCAGCGCCTTAGCCTGGGCAGTAAGACCGTAGAAGAAGATGGGCGACGCAAGCAGCACGCAGTCGGCGGAAACAAGCTGATCATAGATCAGGCTCATGTCATCGGGAATGGGACAGGTGCCATCGACCGCACAGGCGTAACACTCCACACACGGGTTAATATTCATCTCGCAGATCACTATCTTGTCCGCCGTGGCCCCACACTCTGCGGCACCACGAAGGGTGGCATCGAGCAACAGCTCCGTATTGCTCTCCCGGCGAGGACTCCCCATTATGGCCAGAATGTGCACTGTTCCCTCCCGGTTCAATTGTCGCATCGCCATGGCAACTACGCAACGCTGGCAGGATCGACATCCACAATCCAACCGCGCGGAAGATCGAGGCCAGTGAGCACCTCCACCGGATCTGACCCCCGCACGGTGAGCTGCCAGCGGTACCGGCCGCGAAGGCGATGCACGAATGCAGGGGCGGGCCCGGTAATGCGCAGGTCGGTAGACACAATCCTGCGTTCAAGCTCTCGCCGCAGCCGCTCCGATTCCTTGCGGCACCGATCTTCATTCACGTGAGAGTACAGCAACCGCACCATAGAGCAGAACGGCGGGTAGTAGGCCTCGCGCCGAAACCGGATCTCTTCCTCATAGAACATACGGTAGTCATGGGAGGCTGCGGACGTGATCACATAGTTGTCAGGCTCATAGGTCTGAACCACCGCCTGTCCGGGATGTATGCCGCGACCGGCGCGTCCGGCAGACTGGCACAGCAACTGGAACACCCTCTCCGAGGCCCTGTAGTCAGGCACGGTCAACCCCACGTCAGCACCCATGACTCCCACGAGAGTCACTCCCGGGAAGTCATGTCCCTTGGCTACCATCTGTGTGCCCACGATGATATCTGCGTGTCCTCCTCGGACGGCATCCTGCAGTCCTGATTCACCCCGGATCCGGGCGGGCACGTCGCTGTCCCAGCGAATGATCTGTGCCTCAGGGTGCAGTGAGCGGACTTCCTCAACGACGCGCTGCGTGCCTACTCCCACGAAACGAAGCCGGGTGCCTCGACACTGAGGACAACGTTCCGGAACGGGGGCGGCATAGCCACATCGATGGCACAACAGACTGTTTCGAGTCGCATGGTGCGCGAGGGCCACGGAGCAACGCGGACAGGCGAAGACATACGCACAGCGGCGGCATTGCACGAGTGTCGCCGTACCACGTCGATTAAGAAAGAGCAGTACCTGCTCACTGCGGGCAAGTGTCTCAGACATGGCAGTGGACAGCGCCCGACTAAACAGGCTGACGTTCCCCTGCCGTAGTTCCTCCCTCATATCGACGACACGAACGGGCGGCAGGCCTGCCCCGGGACCGATTCGCGAGGGGAGTTCCAGTAGTCGCGCCTCCCCCGAAGACGCACGGTGAAAGGTCTCGATGTCGGGGGTCGCGCTTCCCAGAACCAGGGCTGCCTCATGGAGGCGGCAGATCTGACGCGCCACGTCTCTCGCATGATAACGGGGCACCACATCGTCCTGCTTGTACGTCCACTCGTGCTCCTCATCGAGTATGACCAGTCCCGGCCGCTCCAGAGGCGCGAAGAGCGCACTCCGTGGACCGATCACGATATCCGAGTCACCCCCCAGCACCCGTTCCCACTCGTCACGCTGTTGTCCCGGCGTCAGTCCGCTGTGCAGGAGCGCCACGCGCCCGGGGAAACGCTGGGTGAAGCGTTCGACCATCTGGGCTGCCAGCGATATCTCAGGAACCAGGCATATCACCTGTCGCTTCAGATCCAGCGCTGCCTGCGCGGCACGCAGATAGAGCTCCGTCTTGCCGCTCCCGGTCACGCCATACAGCAGGAATTCGGAGAACCGACCGATCTCGAGACTGTGCAGAAGTGGTGCGAGCGCCTGAGTCTGCGCAAAGGTGAGCACAGGCGGAGTGGATTCACCGCTCACACGCGCCGCGATCGTCTCCCTCCAGACTCGCCTTTCCTCGAGTTCAACCACCCCCTGTGCCTCCAGCGCACGGAGTACAGACGGCTTCGCACCGACCGCGTTTCGCAGCTCAGAGGCAGTCGCCTTGCCTCCAACGGTCGCCAGATGCGAAACGATACGGTCCTGCAGAACGGATCGTCTCCGACGCGGGGTCGTGGCCGCATCGACGGGGTCGCGGCCAGATTCGCGCAGTCTTACGACCACCTCAGTCCGCGCAGCGACGCGGCGCTCGCGCGGCAGCTCATGGCGCAACAGCACGCCACCTGTCACCAGCGAATCCAGCGCGCGGCGCACGCGCGCTTCAGGACCGATGTTACGCAGAATGCGCGAGTCAAGTCGTCCGTGCTGCACGGCCCTGCGGACCAGTTCCGCCTCAAGCCCGTCGAGACGGGAGATGGATGCCTCTGCAGCGTCTCCGGGCTCGTAGACAATCGCAGGGGTACGTTCAATGCCCGGAGGCAGGAACAGCGCCAGGGCCGCATACAGCGGACTCAGATACCTGGTGCTTATGAAGGCGCCGATATCGAGTTGTGGCTTCGACAACTCGTACTCTGGTGAGACCGATATGATGGGTCTTGTCTGTTCGTGGGAGGATGAGGCGCCGACCGAGACGACGATCCCCCGTGCCGTTCGATTGCCGAACGGCACCCAGGCAAGCTGTCCCGGGTGGATATCGATCCCACCGGGGACGGAGTAAGAGTAGGTAAGGCGGCCAGCGGGTGCATCGACCGCCACCTCAGCGTAGGACATCTATCTCGAGCAACAGGAAAGCTACTCTTCAGTCGCTTCAGGCGTTTGCGCAGACGTCTCGTCCGGCGCCGACACCAAGGGTGAGCGCTTCTCCTTCAGTCTCGCACGCTTGGCACTAAGGCCTCTCATGTAGTAAAGCCTTGCGCGCCTCGCCTTGCCCCTGCGAAGCACCTCAACCTTCTCGATCAGAGGTGACTGGAAGGGCAGGGTATACTCGACCCCGACGCCGTACGCCACGCGCCTGACCGTGAATCGGCCGCCATCGACTCCCCGGCGGATGCGAATCACCATTCCCTGGAAGTTCTGAATCCTCTCCCGCTCTCCTTCACGTACGCGCAGCGAGACCCGCACAGTGTCGCCTGGAGACATCTGCGGAATGCTCTCGTTCAACTTCGGTTTAACAAGCTCTCTGATATCCATGCTCGCTCCTTGTCACTCAGTGTTACGTTGTCCAGCAGGTCTGGACGTCTTGCCGCAGTCTTGAGAACCGACTGGCGACGCCTCCAGGCTGCGATCTCTGCATGATTGCCCGACAACAGTACCGACGGCACCTTCCACCCGCGGAACTCCTCTGGTCTCGTGTAATGAGGATACTCCAGCAATCCCGCGGCGTGTGATTCCTCGGCAGCGGACTCGCCGGAACCCAGCACTCCGGGGACGAGTCTCACCACCGCATCCACCACCACCATCGCCGCCAACTCTCCACCGGTCAGTACATAGTCTCCTATGCTCAACTCATCAGTCGCAAGATACTGCGACACCCGTTCATCAATCCCCTCATAGTGCCCGCAGATCAACGTGAACTGCGAATAAGCAGCCAGTTCGGCCGCTATCCGCTGCGAGAACGGTCGCCCTCCCGGAGTCAGCAGGATGACAGGTGCATCCACCAGGCCTGTGGCATGCCACACATGTTCCACTGCCTCAAACACCGGCTCGGGCTTGAGGACCATCCCTGCACCACCACCATACGGGTAGTCGTCAACCGTCGCGTGGCGATCATGAGCGAAGTCGCGAATGTTGTGGGTGACGACGTCAACAAGTCCGTGTTCGTCCGCCCTCCGAACAATGCTGTGACTGAACGGCGAGACAAACATCTCGGGAAACAAGCACAGGATATCTATGCGCATCACAGCCTCGAAAGACGGTTGCCACTAAGCTGTGGATTTTACCACAGGAACAGGCGGAAAGGAATTTGGCGGGTATCCGTACCCATGACCATCGTTTGGCATGCAAAGACTTGACAAACCGGATCCGAAGGCTTTAAATAGGGATGTGGGGAGAAATGGGGAAGTAGGGGGGAAGTTGCCCCACAAGGGGAGAAGTGGATGTTCTTTGGTGAGTATGTCTATAAGTTAGACGACAAGGGGAGGGTGCCGATTCCTCCGAAGTTTCGTCGAGATATGCGCGACTCTGTCGTGCTCACCAAAGGCACTGAGAAGTGCATCCGGGCGTACCCCATAGCGGAGTGGAAGAGGCTTGCCGACGAACTCGCTTCAAAGGCGGTCACGTCCGCGAGTCAGCGCAAGCTGAACAGAGCCATATTCGGGGCAGCGTATTCGGCCACGTTCGACAAGCAGGGACGCATGGCGCTTCCGCTTCCTCTTCGTCTCCATGCGGAGATAGGCGAGACGGTAGTAGTGGTGGGCGTCAATCAGTCGATCGAGCTCTGGAACGAAGACCTCTGGAAGACGGAGAAGGCAACATCCGAGGAACAGGCCGAGCAAATTCTGGAAAGCATGGGAGGCGGTTGAGCGACAACTCAATGCCCTCGACAGCGCACGTCCCGGTAATGGTGACTGAAGCTATGGAGGCACTGAAGGCTCATCCAGGCGGTGTGTACGTTGACTGCACTCTGGGTGCGGGAGGGCACGCTCGGGCAATTCTCGAGAGGATACTCCCGGGTGGACGCCTCCTGGGCGTAGACGCTGACTCCGCCGCACTGGAAGAAGCCCGTCATTCACTCGCTGGATACGGCGATGCGGCTGTCTTCGCGCAGGGAAACTTCGGGGAGATCGGCGAACTGTGCAGGCAGCATCGATTCGACCAGAACGACGGCATGCTGTTCGACCTGGGAGTATCGTCGATGCAACTGGACAGAGCGGAGCGGGGCTTCAGCTTCCAGAGGGAAGCGCCCCTCGACATGCGCTTCGACACCACCGCAGGGCAGACTGCAGCGGATATCGTGAACAGCTACAGCGAGCAGGAGATCGCTCGCATCTTGTGGGAGTACGGAGAAGAACGATACTCCCGCCAAATCGCGCACAGGATCGTACAACAGAGGCCGATCCTGTCCACATTACGACTTGCGCACATAGTGCAGCAGGTCCTGGGCAGCAGGCGTGGCAGAATTCATCCTGCCACCCGCACATTCATGGCTCTTCGGATCGCGGTCAACAGGGAGCTGGACAACCTAAAGCTGGCGCTGGACCAGACGGTGAGCCTCCTGAAGTCAGGAGGAAGGCTGGTGGTGATCAGCTATCACTCTCTCGAGGATCGAATCGTGAAGCAGTTCATGCGGGCGGAGGCAGCTGAGCACGCCTTCTTGCTCACTACAAGAAAGGTCATACGACCTACTTCATTGGAGTGCAGCTCCAATCCCCGCAGCCGCAGTGCGCGGCTCAGGGTCGCTGAGCGTCTTGCGTAGGCACGGTCTGCGCCTCAGCGTCTGGCGCAATCTAAGGAGGTAAGAATGGCCAAAGGGATTGTTTCCGCAATTGACATAGGCACCACGAAGATAGCCACCATCGTGGCGAACGTTCGCAGCCAGGACGACATCGAAGTCCTCGGTGTGGGCGTCGTGCCTAGCCACGGGATGCACAAGGGCATCGTCGTCAACATGGATGAGGCCAAGGAGGCGATCGCCGCCTCGATCCAGGAGGCACAGAAGATCAGCGGCACGAGGGTCGACTCCGTGCTGGTCGGTGTCACCGGCAGACACATCAGCAGTATCAACAACAAGGGAGTGGTGGCTATCCCGCGAGCCGACCGACTGGTTCGTGCCGACGATCTGCAGAGAGTTCTGGCCGCATCGAGAAACGTCGCCGTGCCTGAGGGCAAGAAGCTTCTGCACGCCATCCCACGGTACTACACGCTCGACGGAGAAGAGCGGGTCAAGCAGCCGGTGGGCATGCATGGCACCCGTCTTGACGTCGAGACTCATATCATCACCGCGTCGGTATCATCAGTGCAGAACCTGGTGAAGGTCATCAGAAGCATCGGAGTGCAGGTTCAGGACCTGGTCCTGGAGCCACTGGCAAGCGGCGAGGCCGTCCTGACGCCACAGGAACGCGAGAGTGGCATCATCATGGCCGACCTCGGCGGCGGAACCACGGATATCGCAGTGTTCAAGGATGGCGACATCTACCACACCGCGATTATCCCCGTGGCCGGTTACCAGATCACAAGCGACATCGCCATAGGGCTCGGCCTGCCCTTCCACGTGGCGGAGCGCATGAAGAAGACGTACGGTAACGTGACTCCCGGACTCGACGCCGGCAAAGAGCATGAGCTCACCGGTATCGAGAATGGTCACACTGCTTCGTACCGCGAGCTTTGTGACATCGTCCGCTCGAGGCTGGAGGAGCTGTTCGAGCTCATACTCCTTGAGCTTCCCACGACTGACTATCAGCGTTTGGCCCCGTGCGGCCTCGTACTCACCGGCGGGACCGCCAACCTCAACGGAATGGTCGAGCTGGGCAGAGACCAACTCAAGATGCCGATACGGAGGGGCGCACCGCTCGGCAGTGGCGTCTACGGCATCACCGACATACTTCGCGACTCAGCGTATGCAACCACTCTGGGGCTTGTGTTGTGGCAGGCACGCAGCCGCGAACCTTCCGCATGGCAGGCTGGACGAAGCGGCATGTTCGGCGGCATCGGCAAACTGCTGCGGAAGCTCTTCCGGGGTTAGGATTGACCGAAAACAAGTTGCGAAAACGAGGAGGCAAAGATGGCTAAGACAACTTACACACCGGCCCCGGCCAGAATCAAGGCGATCGGCATCGGCGGCGGTGGCACCAATGCGATCAATCGCATGATCCGAGAGGGCATCCGTGGCGTCGAATTCATCGCCATGAACACCGACGCACAGGCCCTGGCTCTTGCAGAAGCCCAGACGAGAATACAGTTGGGAGAGAAGCTTACGCGCGGTCTCGGCGCCGGAGGCGACCACCGGATCGGCCACAAGGCCGCTGAGGAAAGCAGGCAGACCATCCAGGAAGTGGTCGAAGGCGCAGACATGGTCTTCGTCTCCGCCGGCATGGGCGGCGGCACCGGCACCGGAGGCATTCCCGTGGTCGCACAGACGGCCAAGGAATCCGGCGCACTCACCATCGGCGTCGTCACCAAACCCTTCAAGTTCGAGGGTGGTCACCGCTCGGAAGTAGCCGAAGAGGGTATTATCAGCCTCACGGAGAAGGTCGATACCCTCATCATCATACCGAACGACAGGCTCCTGCAGCTCTGTGACAATAAGACGACCGTCGATGCGGCGTTCCGCCTCGCGGACGACGCACTGCTGCTGGGCGTCCAGGCTATCTCCGAGGTTGTCACGGTACCCGGCCTGATCAACCTGGATTTCGCCGACATCAAATCAGTCATGAAGGATGCCGGTCCCGCGTGGATGTCGGTAGGCAGGGGGACAGGTCAAAACCGCGCCGTGGAGGCTGCGAAGGCGGCCCTCGCGAGCCCGTTGCTCGACGCGCAGGTGACCGGCGCGAAGGGCGTCCTCTTCAATATCACCGGCGGACCGAGCCTCACGCTGTTCGAGTGCAACGAGGCTGCCAGCGTCATCAGTGACGCAGTTGACCCGCGAGCCAACATCATCTTCGGTGTGGTATTCGATCCCAAGCTGGACAGCGAGCTGAAGATAACCGTCATCGCGACTGGCTTCACCAGCCAGTATGGCAAGGGCTCGCCGGATACCGAGGAACTGAGGCGACTGATGAAGGGCGGCGGGGACTCGTTGGACGTCCCATCCTTCCTGCGGCGCAGCCAGAGGCACGCTGGAGGACAGCTCACACAGGCCCTGCGCGGCCATGCGGAGGTGGCGCCACAGGCGAACCGGCTTTCCTGGCAATAATCCCGACGTCACGAGTGGGTGGCCCTCGGGCCACCCACTCTCTTTCCACTGAGAACATAGATGGCGTGCCCCTTGTGACCCACTATATATGGTGCTACAATAACCTAAGACCACAAGAAGTGGGGTTGCAGTGTGAAATGCCCATTCTGCGGTGCACTTGAGTCGCGAGTCATTGACTCTCGTGGCCTTGAGGAAGAGGTGAGGCGGCGGCGGGTCTGCTCCGAGTGCGGGGCACGCTTCACCACATCAGAGCGTGTACAGAACCACGCCCTCTTCGTCGTGAAGAAGGATGGCCGCCGAGAGGCATACGACAGGGAGAAGCTCGCCAACGGCATCCGCAAGGCATGTGAGAAGCGCCCTCTTCCCACCGGATCTGTTGAGAAATTCATTACCGGCATTGAGGAGCAAATCCACGAGCTGGGCAGAGCCGAAATACCCAGCACCACGCTGGGCGACCTTGTGATGGAGGGGCTGGAGAGACTTGACCATATCGCCTACATCCGTTTCGCAAGTGTCTACAGGGACTTCACCGACATCAGTGCGCTAAAGGATGCGCTTGAAAGCCTCTCGGCAGGACTTCAGACAACGGGCGCGTCCACTAACAGTACGAACGACACATCGAACTGACTTTGGGGGAGAGGGATCACATGGCACGTCGCACCACGAAGGGCGAGAAGGCTCCAGTCACCACCGACACGGTTGCCAAGGCGGTCTTCTCAGCAGCGGAGACACTCGGCGTGACCGACCGCGAGATGCTGGAGCAGCTCACCGAGAAGGTCAGTGAGAGACTAGGGGCAGCCCGTCCCTTACCCGGCATGGAAAGTTTCGTGACCACAAAGGAACGGACGTCAGCACAAATCGGTTCCCGTGCACACACACCCGACAAGCCACTCAGAGTGATTCCTGCCGAGCAGCACGTCGAGGTGACGACGGGCCTGATCTTGACCCGTAACGCGATGACCGTGCTCGAGCGCAGATATCTCGCCAAGGGCCCGGACGGGACACCGGAAGAGACGCCCGAGCAACTACTGCGACGCGTCGCCCAACACGTCGCCAGGGCCGAGATCATCTTCGACCCCTCGTCGGACCCCAAGCCTTGGGAGGAGCGTTTCTACCAGGCGATGGCGCGCCTCGAATATCTGCCCAATTCCCCCACGCTGATGAACGCGGGCCGTGAACTGGGACAGCTCTCAGCCTGCTTCGTCATCCCCGTCGAGGACTCCATGGAGTCCATCTTCGACGCGGTGAAGCATACCGCGCTCATTCATAAGAGCGGCGGCGGGACCGGGTTCTCTTTCTCGCACCTCAGGCCGCAACAGGATCGCGTGGGGAGCACGGGCGGGGTCGCAAGCGGCCCGCTCTCCTTCATGCAAGTGTTCGATAAGACGACCGATGTCATCAAGCAGGGTGGCATGAGAAGAGGGGCCAACATGGCCATCCTCAACGTCTCCCATCCTGATATCCGGCGCTTCATTTCGGCCAAGCAGGAGCCAGGAGTACTGACGAATTTCAATCTATCGGTGGGCGTGACTGACGAATTCATGCACGCGGTAAGCGCTGACACCGAGTTCTGCCTGCGCAGCCCACGCACGGGAGAGGTCGTCGACCGCGTTCGGGCCAGGGACGTGTTCAACCAGATCGTCGAGATGGCATGGATGACCGGAGATCCAGGCATCGTCTTCCTCGATGAGATCAATCGTCATAATCCCACGCCTCAGCTTGGACGTATCGAGAGCACCAATCCGTGTGGCGAACAGCCCCTCCTGCCCTACGAATCCTGCAACCTGGGGTCGATCAACCTTGCCCGAATGGTCGATCATTCTGCATCGCCGCCGTGCATCGATTACGACCGACTTGGCGAAATCGTGCAGCTTGCGGTGCGCTTCCTCGATGATGTCATCGAGGTTAACGAGTTTCCACTTCCGGAAATTCGGGAGAGAACGCTGGCGACGAGGAAGATAGGTCTCGGTGTCATGGGCTTCGCGGACATGCTCCTGCAACTGGGCATACCGTACAACAGCGAGGAGGCGCTTGATGCGGCGGAGGCTGTGATGGGTTTCATCTCTGAGAAGGCCGATGAGGCATCTGCCGGGTTGGCGCTGCAACGAGGTGCGTTCGCTGCATTTGCGGGCAGCATCTACGATACGAACGGACGTACCGCGTACCGCAACGCGTCCCGTACCACCATCGCACCGACCGGAAGCCTGAGCATCCTTGCCAACTGCTCCAGCGGCATTGAGCCCATTTTCGCACTCACCTACGTGAGGCGCATCCTCGACCGTGAGGACTTTCTTGAGGTCAACCCCTATTTCGAGGAGGAGGCTCGCGAGCGAGGGTTCTACTCCGAGCAACTGATGCGCGCACTCGCGCATGGCACACGCCTGCAGGATATGCCAGACGTTCCGGCGGACGTCAAGAAGAAGTTCGTCTGCGCGTACGACATCTCTCCCGAGTGGCACGTGAGGATGCAGGCAGCCTTCCAGAGGCACACCGACAGCGCGGTATCGAAGACGGTGAATTTTCCGGGTAGTGCAACCCGCGAGGACGTGGCCAACGTCTACCTTCAGGCCTTTGAGCAGGGCTTGAAGGGCATCACGATCTACCGCGATGGCAGCCGCAGCGACCAGGTGCTGAGCACCGGCGGTACGAAAGCGGCAGAGAAGCCGTCTCTGGTGCCCCGTCCGCGTCCTAAAGTGACCCGTGGTGTCACCGAACGCGTCAACACCGGGTGCGGCAACATGTATGTGACTATCAACTTCGACGACACAGGAGTGTGCGAGGCGTTCGCCACGCTGGGCAAGGCGGGTGGATGCGCTGCCGCGCAACTCGAGGCAACGAGCCGTCTCATCTCTAATGCATTAAGATGCGGCCTGGACCTCGCTTCCATCGCGAAGAACCTGCGAGGCATCAGGTGTCCCTCTATCGCCTGGGAGGAGGGGAAATCCGTGATGTCATGCGCCGACGCAATCGCCGGTGTACTGGAAAAGTACGTGCCGCATGAGGATGGCACGGCCCACGCGATTCGCGACGTCGGACCCGTCAGTCAGTGCCCCGAGTGTGGGGGTGGGCTCATTCACCAGGAGGGGTGCAGCATCTGCATCACGTGCGGGTACACGAAATGCTCTTAGGCTAGTGCGATGAGGAGAACGCAGGCGTGACCACATCCAAAGGTCACTACTACTTGGGACTGCAGCAGGCAACGGCACTATCCAATTCTGGCCTCACTCTGCGCCGAACCTGCAATGCAATCGCCAAGGTCATCGCCAAGTCGATGGGCATGACCGGATGCAGGGTACTGCTCCTCAATCCCAAGAACGAGTACCTCACGACTGTGGGGTCATTCGGATTGAGCGACCTCTATCTGCGGAAGGGCCCTCTGGATGCACGGAAGAGCCTGCCCGAAGTACTCGAAGGCGAAATCGCAATCGTCTCACACGCGCCATCGGACGAACGGGTGCAGCACCCAGAGGTTGCGGAATCCCAGCACGTCGTTACCATCATCGCCTCCCCGATCATACGTGGATCCGACGTAATCGGACAGGTGCGTGTGTACTCAAGGCAGGAGCGCTCACTCTCGGACCTGGATCAGGAGTTTCTCAGGGCGATCGGCAACCTGTGCGCGGTAGTCCTGGACAAAGCCGAGCTTTCGCAGTTCAAGGAACGCGTGAAGCGCAATTGCGCGAAGGCGCCCAGACAGGTGCTGCCTGCACATGTACCTTCGACCCCTCTCAAGCCCACGGAGTTCGCACATGAGAGCGAGGCTGAGTTCGCCCACCTGCTGGACTTCTACCAGATAGAGTGGCTGTACGAACCCCGCTCGTTCCCCCTTGCGTGGAATGGCGACGGCATCTCCCAGATGTTCACCCCGGACTTCTACCTGCCCGAGCTGGATATGTATGTGGAATTGACCACGATGAAGCAGGACCTCATCACCTCGAAGAACCGGAAAGTGCGCAAGCTACGTGAAATGTACCCGGACATCAATGTCCGGCTGCTTACACGAAAGGACTTCGCACGACTTCTGGCCAAGTACGGATACGGGCCACTGGGCGAAGCCAAGGTTGCGGGTGTTGGCCGTGTACTATTCAGTCAGACGCAGATTAAGCGGAAAGTGCGGTCGCTGGCGAGGCGCATTTCCAAGGATTATGTAGGGCAACGTATCGTCATGATAGGTGTCCTCAAGGGTGTGATGTGTTTCATGTCGGATCTGATGCAACAGATCTCACTGCCCGTGAAGACAGACTACATGGACATCTCGCATTACGGCGGTGATGGCGATATCGTCAAGATCACCAGGGACCTCGACTGCTCCATCGCCGGAAAGCATGTGCTCATGGTGGAGGACATCGTGGACACCGGGATGACACTGAATTATCTGCTGACGCATCTGGAATCTCACCGCCCGGCAAGTCTTCGCGTGTGTTCGCTTCTCGACAGAAAGCAGCGGCGCTTGGCTAACGTGAAGCTGGACTACGTGGGTTTTGAAATCGCAGATGAGTTCGTCGTGGGCTATGGACTCGATTACCATGGCGAGTACCGCAATCTGCCGTTCATCGGCACGTTGCAGGAGGAGAAGGGCGATTGAATGAGGAGGATACCACCCTTCCACTCAGCCTACTGGTGTCACGCAGGGTTATCGAAGAAACCGTCTCACGGCTCGCTGCGCAGATAAGCGACGACTATCGTGAGAAACACCTCGTTGCCGTGGGCGTGCTGAAGGGCGCCTTCATCTTCATGGCCGACCTCGTCCGCCAGATCGACGTCCCTCTGGAGATCGACTTCGTGACGGTATCAAGCTACGGCAGCGGCACCAACAGTTCCCGCACGATAACCATGCACCAGGACATCACCACGGACGTGAGCGGCAAGGATGTCCTCGTAATAGAGGATATCGTGGACACTGGCCATACACTGTGTTACCTAGCTGACCACCTGAAGGCCAGAGGTGCGCGCAGCGTTCGCCTGTGTGCGCTGGCCGACAAACCGTCCAGGCGCGAGCAGGACGTGACCATCGACTACCTGGGATTCACTGTCCCGGACCAGTTTGTCGTGGGTTATGGACTGGATTTCGACAACAGGTTCCGTTATCTGCCGGACATCTACGCATTGGAGGCACATCACGACCAGGGCTGATCTGATACGCGTTGCTCGAGGACAGGCGCCTGCGGACCTGGTGCTGCGCAATGCACAGGTCGTTAACACACTGACCGGGACGATACGCGAGGGGGATGTCGCACTTCATGGCGGCGTCATCGCCGGTGTAGGCCGTTACGATGCTGCCCTCGAGACTATCGACCTCGAGGGCGCGTACCTCATGCCCGCGCTGATCGACGGACACACGCACATCGAGAGCTCGATGCTGCATCCGGCCCGCTACGCCGAAGCGGTAGTGCCGCGTGGAACGCTTACACTGATCACCGATCTGCATGAAATCGCCAACGTATGTGGCATCGAGGGCATCGCATTCTGCATGCGATGGAGTCACAGGCTACCGCTGGATATGCGATTCATGGCGCCATCCTGTGTTCCCGCCTCTCCGCTGGAATCGTCCGGCTCCATGATCGGCCCGGCCGAGATCGGCGACCTGCTTACGAAGCCCGACGTCATCGGGCTCGGGGAGATGATGAATTACCCGGGCGTGCTTGCGGGCCTCCCTGATGTACTTGAGAAGCTGGATGCGGCCGATGGCCTGCCGATCGACGGCCACGCACCGGGCCTGCGAGGAAACGACCTTAACGCCTATCTGGCGGCCGGGATAATGTCGGATCACGAGTGCACGACGCTTGAAGAGGCGCTTGAGAAGCTGCACAAGGGCATGCACCTCATGATACGTGAGGGCTCATCGGAGAAGAACCTCGAGACGTTGCTGCCAGCAGTAGCGTATGACACACAGGGACGATGCATGTTCGTGGTGGACGACAGGAGTGCCGCCGACCTGGTACACGAAGGCGATCTTGATCACGTCGTACGGCGGGCTATCTCCCTCGGGCTTGAACCTGTACGCGCGCTGCAGCTCGCCACCATCAATCCTGCACGGTACTTCCGCCTGCATGATCGCGGCTGCATCTCCCCCGGGAAGGTCGCACACCTCATCACCGTCCGAGACCTGCACCGCTTCGACGTTGACCTTGTGTTCCATCAAGGACGCCTGGTGGCTCAGGGAGGGAAGCCTCGCTTCACGCTTCCGGAGGGACCATTGGAACTGGCTGATACCGTGCACATCGCACCGCTGACACGGGCCGCACTCGATGTTACCCGCACCTCGGGGGAGTTTCCGGTCATCGAACTCGTGCCGGGGCAGATCGTAACGCGCAAGCGCATGGATACACCGGGGATCTCTGGAAACTCTTTCGTATCCGACACGACGAGGGACATCCTGAAGCTGGCAGTCATCGAGCGCCACCACGCAACTGGGAATGTGGGCAAGGGTTTCGTGTCCGGCTTCGGCCTGCGGCGCGGCGCACTCGCCAGCTCGGTGGCTCACGACTCGCACAACGTGGTGTGCGTTGGAGTGACGGACGACGATATTATCGGCGCCGTGGAGGCGCTCGTTCGCAACCGGGGAGGGCTGGTTGCTTTCGCGGATGGAGAGGTGAAGGCTGCGCTGCCACTTCCCATCGCCGGTCTGCTGTCCCCCGAGCCGCTCGCAACAGTGCTCGAGAGTCAGAAACACGTGGAGGAGGCAGCGCGCAGCCTTGGCACGCTGCCTCCAGCTCCATTCTCTTTGCTCTCGTTCGTAGCCTTGCCAGTGATACCCGAGCTACGTGTCACGGACCTGGGAGTCGTTGACGTCACCCAGTTCCGCGTCATCGCATAACCTCCCTGTCAGGAGAGGAGGGCGCGGGAGATGACCAGGCGCTGTACTTCGCTGGTGCCCTCGTATATCTCGAGGATCTTGGCATCGCGGTAGTATCGCTCGATCGGCAGGTCCTTCATGAAGCCGTAGCCGCCATGAATCTGCAGCGACTTGCGCGTCACATCCATGGCCGCGTTCGCCGCGAACAGTTTCGCCTGGGCAACCTCTTTGGTAAACCGCTCGCCGCTGTCGGCCATCCGCGCTGCGCGGTAGGCCATCAGCCACGCCGCATCTACTTCGTTGGCCATGTCGACGAGCATCCACTGGATCCCCTGGAACTCACTAATCGGCTGACCAAACTGGTGGCGCTGCTTGGCGTACTCAATCGCCGCATCCAGCGCTACTGACGCCACGCCCACACCCTGACCCGACACGTCAAGTCTTCCCTCGTCGAGGATCGACAGCGCGATGCGCATGCCCTTGCCCACCTCACCGATCTGGTTCGCCACCGGAATGCGCACCTCGTCGAAATAGAGTTCTGCCACGCTTTCGGCCCTGATACCAAGCTTGTCCTCTATCTTGCCAATGGAGAAGCCCGGCGTTCCCTTCTCAACGACGAATGCCGTGATGCCCTTGCTGCCAAGTGCCTTGTCGACGGTAGCGAATGTAAGCACGATGTCGGCCTTGTCTCCATTGGAGATGAAGCACTTCGCGCCATTGAGCACCCATTCATCACCCTCACGGCGAGCCACCGTGTTCATGCGTGAGATGTCGCTGCTCGCCTCGCGTTCCGTCAGGCCGTACGCACACAGCTTCTCACCTTTTGCCGCCGGAACCACGAACCGTTGCCGCTGTTCTTCGTTTCCGAAGTGATACAGGCCGCTGAGCGCGAGCCCCACATGCGTGCCGAAGATCGAG
>PWUO01000159.1 GCA_003562555.1 Dehalococcoidia bacterium | reverse complement strand
CCGGAAGATACTGGAGTTGAGGCAGAATCGCTAGGGCAGCAGATTCATCGCCGCCTTGACTTCGCGAAGAGTTTCACGCGCCACCCTGGACGCACGGGCGGCTCCGTCCTGCACCACCTCGCGGACGTACTCAGGGCGCGCCTGCAGTTCAAGACGCCGCTCCCTGAACGGTGCGAAGTAGTCGCTCACCGATTCGGCGAGCAGCTTCTTGCAGTCCGTGCAGCCGATACCGGCATTCCGGCACTCCCTCTCGATCTCGGCAATACGGCCCACCGTAAACATTTTGTGGAGCGTGAATACGTTGCACACCTCGGGATGACCCGGATCCGCGCGGTACTTACGTGCGGGATCGGTAAAAGCCGTGCTGATCTTCTTACGAATGTCTTCGGGGGAGGCAGCGATCTCGATGTAGTTGTCAGCGCTCTTACTCATCTTCTCCGCGCCGTTGAGACCAACGATCAAGGGGAATTCTGTGAGTTTGGCCTGGGGCTCGGGAAACACGTTGCCAAACATCGAGTTGAAGCGCCTCAAGATCTCACGGGCAAGTTCAAGGTGCGCCAGTTGATCCTCCCCGACGGGAACCACCTCACCCTTGTAGAGCGCGATGTCGGATGTCATCAGCACGGGATACCCCACGAGACCGTAATTCACGTTCTCGGGATGCATTCTGACCTTCTCCTTGAAAGTGGGGACCCTTAGCAGCCAGCTCAAGGGTGTGACCATGCTCATGAGCATATGCAGTTCGGTGACCTCAGGCACGTGGGACTGCACGAAAATCACGCTCTTCTCAGGATCGATGCCCGCCGCAAGCCAGTCGAGGACCATGTTGTGAACATCCTCTTTGAGCGTTGCGGTGTTTTCAAGCGTGGTCAGCGCGTGCAGATCGACGACGCAGTAGAAGCTCTCGTACTCTTCCTGAAGCTGCAGACAATTCTGAATCGTGCCGAAGTAGTTGCCGATATGCTGACGGCCTGTAGGACGGAATCCGGAGAAGACGCGCTTAGTCATAATCGCCCTCGTAGCCAATGACAAAAATAATGGTAGCGCATACCGGATTCGAACCGGTGATCTCCTCCTTGAGAGGGAGGTGTCCTGGCCCGCTAGACGAATGCGCCACCGAACAAACCGTCCAAAGTGTATTCTGCGGAAGTCGTCCCAGTCAAGCTACAGGGGAAGCTGCGCCTGGCTGCCTGGAGGCACGGTCTTCACAGCTGCACCAACGAAATCGCGGAAGAGCGGGTGCGGACGATCGGGCCTAGACTTGAACTCAGGGTGAAACTGACAGCCGAGCATCCACGGATGGGCTGCGATCTCGGCTATCTCCACAAGGCTGCCATCCTCAGACAGCCCACTGAACACCAACCCGTGCGCACGCAGCAACTCGCGATAGTCATTGTTGAACTCGAATCGATGCCGGTGCCGTTCTTGGACGAGATCCTCGCCATACGCACACGAAGCTCGTGAATCCGGAGTCAGCCGGCACGGATAGCTGCCCAGGCGCATAGTGCCGCCCATGCGATCGACGCTGCGCTGTTCCGGCAGCAGATCGATGACCGGGTGCTCTATCTGTGGATCGAACTCCGTAGAATTCACACACTCGGTACGCAACATCGCGCGAGCGAGCTCAATCACCAGCACCTGCATTCCGAGACACAGCCCGAAGTAGGGAATGCCATTCTCCCTCGCGTAACGTGCCGCGAGGATCATACCCTCGATACCCCGCATCCCAAAACCACCGGGCACGACAATCCCCTGAGCGGCAGCAAGTCTGGTCTCGACATTATCCGGGGTGAGTTGGTCGGACTGCACCCAGAAGAGCTCGAGTCTCCTGTTGTGAAACAGCGCCGCATGCTTCAACGCCTCGCGCACCGAGAGGTACGTGTCCTCAAGCTCCACGTACTTTCCCACCAGTGCGATAGACACCGTCTCCTCAGCTCCGCGGAGCCGGGACACCAGGTCCTTCCAGACAGTCAGGTCGCCGTCCCTCTCCGGGAGTCCGAGTGACTTTCCAATCAGACGTCCAGCACCAGCCTCAGCGAGGACGAGAGGAACCTCGTAGATGCTCTCTACCGTAGGCAGCGGTATCACCGCTTCACAAGGCACATCACAGAAGAGCGCAATCTTTGCACGAAGGTCGTCCGACATCGGAAGATCGCTCCTGCACACGATGATATCGGGTTGAATTCCCATGCTGCGGAGTTCCCGCACGCTGTGCTGAGTGGGCTTCGTCTTCAACTCTCCGGTAGACGCGAGATGCGGCAGATACGTCACATGCACGTACAAGACGTTCTCGCGCCCAACGTCTTTGCGAATCTGTCGAATCGCCTCAATGAACGGCTGACCTTCGATGTCACCGACGGTACCGCCTATCTCAGTGATCAGCACATCAGCATTCAGACGCTGCGCGCAACTGCGGATGAGCTGCTTGATCTCATCAGTGACGTGGGGGACAACCTGGATCGTACCCCCAAGAAACTGTCCCTCGCGCTCCTTATCGATTACCGAGCGGTAAACCCGTCCGGACGTCGCATTCGCATCGACGGAGAGATCCACACCGATGAACCGCTCATAGTGGCCAAGATCGAGATCCGTCTCGGCACCATCCTCGGTCACATAGACTTCGCCATGCTGATATGGGGACATCGTACCCGGGTCGACATTGAGATACGGGTCGAGCTTCTGCACGGCAACGTTTACGCCACGCGCTTTGAGAAGTGTGCCAATCGAGGCGACGGTTATGCCCTTGCCAACAGAACTGACAACGCCCCCCGTGACGAAAATGTGTTTAGCCATACCTGCGGCAACGAACCGTCATTGGCATTATAGAAAGCGATTCCCGTGCTGTCAACGAATCCCCGGAAATTGCCGCCACGTATACCACATGGGCGCCTTTAGACGGCAATGCGGTGCCAGCTCATTGCCGTTGCAAGACCGATCTCCGAACTGGAAGAAGTGATGTGCGGCTATCATTCACTTAGCATCCTACGCTTGACAAGCAGGCTCTCCAGTGCTAATGTACTACGGCAAGCGGTGGCCGTCCACCGCGTCAGCACACCGACCACATGGGGTGGCTCATATGAAACGGGTACTTGTTCGAGAGGAGCTCTGTATCGGATGCGGGTTGTGCCGCGTCTACTGCGAGGCACACCATGCCGGCAATGACGATCCTCTGAAAGCATTGAAGAAGCGCGTCGCCCCTCCTGCCGGAGGAATCCGGGTGGAACAGAACGGAATACGGTGCCTGTCCATTAGGTGCCGCCACTGCGCGCATGCAGCATGCATCGATGCCTGCCTTACCGGGGCAATGTACCGCGATGAGGATTCCGGGCTCGTGCTCGTAGACTCAGAAAAGTGCATTGGCTGCGGCACCTGCATGCTGGTATGCCCCTTCGGTGCGATACGAAAGGACGAGGCAACCACCAAGGTTGTCAAGTGCGAAGGCTGCCTCGACGTTGATGTTCCGCGCTGTGTCAGTGCCTGCCCGAACGGAGCACTGGTCGCAGTCGATGAAACCCGGGTGCCCGCCGGCTCAGGTGCCCGGTGACAGCCAGCACGTCCGGTGCAGTGCTGTCGAAGTTGCAACACGCAAGGAGGGTATGTAGTGAACCTTAGACGCCCCAACGCAAACGACGCGACTCGAACGGCGAACCGATCACGCGATGTGGTACCCATGAGCGGTCTGTGCTCGCGGTGTGTCGACGGATGTACAGGCAACTGTGAGGTATTCAAGGCCGCCTTTCGAGGTCGCGAACTCATCTACCCAGGTCCATTTGGCGACATCACCGCGGGAGGCGATAAGGACTATCCGATCGACTACTCACACCTGAATATCCAGGGCTACGCCCTGGGCGCGAAGGGCCTGCCCGAAGGTGTAGACGGCAATTCGGACACCGCAACATTTCCCGCTGTAAACACGGAGACGAGCTACGGCTGGGATACAAAGGTCCCGATGCGCCTGCCGGTCTTCACAGGCGCACTCGGTTCAACCGAGATTGCACGCAAGAATTGGGATCACTTCGCCGTGGGGGCTGCACTCAGCGGCATCACATTGGTCTGCGGTGAGAATGTTTGCGGAATTGACCCGGAACTCGAACTGGACACCAACGGAAAGGTTCAGAGCGCACCTGACATGGACCGGCGTATCGAGACCTACCGTAGATACCATGACGGGTACGGCGAGATACTCGTACAGATGAACGTGGAAGACACGCGTCTCGGCGCGGCGGAATACGTGCACCGCAAACACGGACTCAAAAGCATCGAATTGAAGTGGGGCCAGGGTGCCAAGTGCATCGGAGGCGAGATCAAGGTGGGCTCGCTCGAACGTGCGCTGCAGCTACAGCAGCGCGGCTACATCGTGACACCCGACCCGTCCGACCCCACCAGCCAGTCAGCCTTCCACAGTGGCGCCCTCAAGGAAGTCGAACGCCACAGCCGGCTCGGCTTCATTGATGAGCATGGCTTCCTTCAGGCCGTCCAGCAACTGCGGGACGTCGGGTTCACACGGATCACCCTGAAGACGGGAGCCTACAGCCTGCGCGAACTTGCCATGGCGATCAAGTGGGGAGCGAAAGCACATCTCGACCTCATCACGATCGACGGGGCTCCCGGCGGAACGGGTATGAGCCCCTGGCGCATGATGGAAGAATGGGGCGTTCCGAGCCTCTATCTGCACTCCGCCGCTTACGAGTTCTGCGAGCGCCTCTCGGCCAGAGGTGAGCGCGTGCCTGACCTTGCCTTCGCAGGTGGATTCAGCAGCGAAGACGGGGTGTTCAAGGCGCTTGCGCTGGGCGCTCCATTCGTCAAAGCGGTCTGCATGGGACGCGCACTCATGATACCCGGCATGGTCGGCAAGAACATCGAGAGATGGCTTACGGACGGCAAACTCCCGAACACCATCGCACAGTTCGGCTCCACCCCTGAGGAGATCTTCGTGTGCTACGAGGAAGTGAAACAACTGGTGGGTCCAGAGGAGATGAAGCACATCCCACTCGGTGCACTGGGCATCTACAGCTACGCGCAGAAGCTGAAGGTCGGCCTGCAGCAGATCATGGCCGGCAACCGGAACTTCAACCTGTCCACGATAAGCCGCAGCGACCTCATGTCCCTTACCGAGGAATGTGCCAGGGTCACACGAATTCCCTACGTTATGGATGCGTACCGCGAGGAGGCGCTCGCAGTACTGGACAGCTAGAAGAGGAATCCGCGCGGACCGCCGACACGGGCGCCGCGCGAGGTCGTTATCTTTGGGAGACGTTCAGGCGAAGGAGCAGACAGATGCAGCATGAGAATTGGGGGCCGCATTTCATCGCAACGGCGGATGCATCGCGAATCCTGTCCGGGCGGGTTCAACTCAGGGAGGAAATAGATGAAGGACTCCTGCGGAGAGAACTCGACTCGATGGGTCTCTCCGGACCGATTCTTCGGATCATGAACCAGTGGTTCATACGGAAGGTCGGAGAGAACACCTGGCGGCAGCTTGGCGCCTCGGATGAGAGGTCGTCGGGTTTTCGTGTACTCTGGGATTCAAGTTCGGTGGAGAACGGCGACTACGAAGTACTGGAGCAGATGAACGTATTCGTAAAAGCGGGCAGTCAGCAGCAGGTCGTGGCGCGAACCAACACGGTAAAGGTGGCCGTCAACAACTGACGGCGGGAGCATTGTGAGCACGAAGCGTACAGTAGGGGTAGTCGACTACGGAGCGGGCAACCTGAGGAGCGTCCTGTCTGCGTTGCGTACGCTTGAGTACGATGCCACGGTCGTCGACTCCCCTCGCTCGTCGGACACGGCATGTGCGCTGATCCTACCCGGAGTGGGTGCAGCAGCCGATACCATGGAGAACCTGCGACAGCGCGGCCTCTCCAAACTGGTCACCGACTGGATCACAGCGGAGCGCCCGTTTCTGGGAGTCTGCATGGGCATGCAGGTGTTGTTCGAACACTCTGAGGAAGGCCACGGGCAGGAGTGCCTTGGGATCTTACCGGGACGCGTCGTCCGCCTGCCTGCTGACCACAAGGTGCCCCATATGGGCTGGAACCAGGTGAACTACCGGATTGGATCAACCCTGTTTCGAGGTATTCCCAACAATACGGACTTCTACTTCGTGCACAGCTATGTGGTTAAACCGGAAGATGACTCAGCAGTCGAGGCAACCACGGAGTACGGCGACCGGTTCTGCAGCGTGATACGACGCGGTTCAATCGTTGCGACACAGTTCCACCCCGAGAAGAGCGGTGCACAGGGACTTCGCTTGTACGCGAATTTCCTTGAGGATGCGAGGGTCTAGCCGACTGTATCGAAGGACGGAACACAGTGAAAAGTTACAGATATATCATCATCGGATGCTCGGCAGGAGGCCTCTCTGCCGCTCGCGAGATTCGCAGGAGGGACGCGTCCAGTCCGCTGCTGCTGCTCTCAGAGGAACGCTATCCCGCATATTCGCGGCCGCTCATCGCCAAGCACATCGCGGACGGAAGGACGATTGAATCGATGCTGCTGGTGCCCGAAGAGTTCTATGAGAACCACGGAATCGACCTGCGGCTGAACACGAGTGCGGTACGAATCGATGCCGGCGCCCGTACCCTGTCCTTGAACGACGGAACCCTGGCGCACTGGGACCAGCTTCTGCTTGCAACCGGCAGTACTCCGATCGTCCCGCCGCTCGAAGGTGTGAACAGGAAGGGCGTGCACACGTTCACCACATACGACGACGCACAGATGATCGCACGAGGCCTCCCGGCCGTGCGCCACGCAGTGGTCATAGGCGGAGGGTTCATCGGCCTGAGTGCCGCCGATGCGCTGCGGAAGTGCGACATTGGCGTCACTATCGTAGAGATGCAGTCGCGACTGCTCAGCACGATGCTCGATGCTCAGGGCTCTTCCCTTGTTGAGGATGCCGTGCGCACTGCCGGAGCAGAGGTTGTCACAGGCAGGAGAGTAGTGTCGATAAACGGAAGTCATCCTGGATCGCGAGCGGTTTCCAGCGTGACTCTGGATGACCGGACGAGAATTCAATGTGAGATGGTGATAGTCGCTGTGGGCGTTGCGCCGCGCACGGAACTCGCCGAAGGAATCGCTTCGATCAGACGCGGCATTCTCGTGGACGAGGCCATGCGGACCAGTGTTCCCGGCATATGCGCGTGCGGGGATGTCTGTGAGACACACGACTTCGCGCGGGATCAGGACGCCGTGCTCGCCATATGGCCGAACGCGGTCAGCGGTG
>PWUO01000161.1 GCA_003562555.1 Dehalococcoidia bacterium | reverse complement strand
TTCGAATCGCGCGCCACCACTACGGTCAATAACTGGTCGGAGTACTCGGACGCATCCTCAAGCGTTCAGCAATGGGAGGTGTACTTACTGCACCTTCCATCCCAATGAACTGGCCAATCGCTGATCAAGTGGAGCATCGAATTTGGTCTGACCTGCCATGACGCTCCCTAACGGTCAGTCTAGTGAGGGATATGCGAAACTGTCAAACACTGTCGTGAGCCACCACCTCATGACCTTGGCTTGCCCGAACCATTGCCGCGTTCTGTCGACTCGTGAAAGGTCCTGTGGCGTACATCTGCGTCGAACGACACGGTGCGCGTCAATGACTGCGACGCCGAAGTAACATGAGTGTGACCGCCCCCGCGATGATGAGCACTACTGTGGAACCCACCCAGAGTAGTAAACCCCACCGTTCTGCGCTTATATGCACAAAGCGTGCGCCATCATCCGACGCGGCGGATACCGTGATGGCCAGCGGATCGGTGGCAGTTGCACTATACAGAACTGCAGCAATGATCCGATATTCACCAACGCTGTCGTCCGGAGTGTACCAGGCATCGTTCACGTTCAAGGTGGAACCTGGGGCCACATCGGCGAACAGGTGTCGATGCTGATGTACGGGAATGCCACGCTCCTCCACTACCGTCACGAGAACGCTGCCAGTGAGATCCACCGAGCCCGTGTTCTCAATGAGCATCTGTATGGCAACGGTCTCGCCACCATCAAACATCTGTGGTGTCGCAAGAAATGAAGTCATCTCTGCTGAGTGAACGCCTAGAGCGAAACCGGTGAGCGACCGGTCCAGAGTGTTGCCTGCGCCATCTTTGAGTTCAACGACCACAGCATACGTATCGGGAACCGTACCGTTGCTGTCCCACTGCAAGTCCAGATAGGCAGTGCCCGTAACATCACATAGCATGTGAAGGGGGAGTGAATCGACAGGTATGCCAGATGCTTCATCGATAACAACCGTCTCAATGAAGACTTCCATGGGTGATGCGTCAGGGTCGTTGTACAGCCAAAGCTGTATGCCAACCTGCTCTCCTTGGGTATACACATGACGATCGGTTGTGAGTGACACGATTTCCAAAGGCGATGAGGCAACATCAATCTCAAAGGTGTAATCCTGGTGGAACTGTGCCTGGGTGGTGGCGGCGTCGTACACGAACGGATTCACCCGAAGAGCCAGGGTGGAGCTGCCATCCTGATTCTCATCAATGCCCCAGTGGTACTCGATCTCAGGCCACCAACCGGGCTCCTGACTCGTGTTCAACGCCTGGGAACCATCTGGTATAGACGTCGCGGGCTCGAAGTCAGGAATGTTAAGGCCAGTGATTAGTATCGGGGCTGATCGCTCCATGAGGCGCACGTCCTGGACGCGATAACCCTTTGGATAGTCGACGTAGACATCATA
Organism: Dehalococcoidia bacterium; assembly: GCA_003562555.1. Taxonomy (GTDB): domain Bacteria; phylum Chloroflexota; class Dehalococcoidia; order GIF9; family AB-539-J10; genus SKVJ01. The sequence goes on along the minus strand of PWUO01000161.1, from coordinate 5,867 downwards.
AACCGGCACGATTGGGTTGCCAGGCATCAACGCAGAGGATCCGCCTGGGATCTGGACGAAATCTCCTTCCTGTTCGGTGGTAATGGTGTACTCAGGTACATGCACGTGTAGCGTCGTGAGTGGTTCGTACGACGTGGTGAGCGCCACGTCCGTTTGGCTTGCGACCAGCGAGAACGGACCGCGGCCGTACTTCGGATCACCATATAGCTGATATTGCGCCGTCCAGATATCCTCGTAGTATCCATACTGTGGATGGCGCCAGTTGTAGTCACCAAGGCTGCGTTTGAGTTCACGCAACACCGATCCGAGTGATCTTCCGTGGGTCCATCTCTGATAGAAGTCCTTTGCCACCCACCTATTTGTGCAGCAGTAGCTTATGTTGGTTGACCCCAGATAGGCGCCGGCTCCCCTCATTAGAAAACCTTCAGCAAGACTGATGTCCTCACCGTGGTACTGACCGGTGGTGCAGGAACTGGCGTACACAAATGGGTTTGCAGGTGCAAGGGGATCCGCGACGCCGAGCAGATCCCACAAAGACAGATCGTCACAACGCTGCACGTTCCCGTGTCCGGCGAGGTGAATGATGCTGCTGCCTGGCACATTCGTGAAGAACGACTCAACTGCTGAACCGGAGGTTGGGTGTTGCGTGGCATCCAGTATGTACGACTCAGTTCCAGTCGATGCAAGAATCTGCTCTACCGCCGTGGCCTGAGACATGAAGTTGGTTGAGTCGCTCTCTCCGGAGCGGCTTCGAGGCCAGCCGCTGAGGATCAGAGCTTGCGATCTGTCGAATGAATAGCCTGCGAGATCCCGATGCACACCCAGACTGACTTCGATCGGTGTCGTAAGCTGCTGTACTGTATCTCCGATGATTCGGCCGACTTTCAGTTGCGGATTGAAGCTCGAACCCGCAGTGCTCGCGTAATACATGTCGGTACAGGGGACCATCGGTTTGGCTTCGCCGGTGAGATACGTCCGGCCGTTCATCTTCTTGGCTCCGGACGGAACGATCTCGATCTCCCCGACGATGAGCAGATAGCCATCGTCGAGGTAACCTTCGGGCGTCCCGTCGCTCCCCCGCATGTAAGTACCCCAGGCGTGAATTTGAGCACGGACGTCGTCATGGCATGAAGGTTGAAACTGAACGTCTATGTTGTGAGGAACGTTGAGATAGCCCAGGACACCGTTCTTCCAGCGGGCCAGGTCGGCCATGGTCGAGAGAAGTGTGTTCACGCCGGCTTCTGCGATACTGCCGGATCCGGCGTGAGCAAACAGTCTCTCGGGATTTGTGACAATGAGGTAATCCGCACTGTTGATGCCGTGTAACAGATCGTAAGGCGTCAATTGTGGGTTCACGGGGCGACTGAAACGCTCTTCAGTGTAAGGAGCACGCGCGTCATACTTCACGATGACATCATCAGCACCGATACGAAAGCTATCAACATATGCCACCTGTCTGATCGGCACCGCAAGATAGGATGCGGTTACGCTTTCTCCCGGAGCCAGCGGTACTCTCCAGATGGAATCCTCGGTGAAGAAGTCGATGGTGACCACGCACTGCTGCGTCTCTACACAGTAGTCGGTATAGACACGGTAGTTCGCCCCATCGCGCTGAATTGCCTGAAAGCTCGTAAGGTTGTCCTTTATCGTATCCAGATTGATGGTCTCGCTGCCCTCGTTCACTACCGTGAGTGATATCTGGTAGAAGTTGCCATACGGAACCACCTCGCGCCCAAGAGAGACGCCCTCTGTGGCGATCTCGACGTGACGCGTGTCGTAGAGCAGAGTGTCATTGCTCAGCCGTGCCCTTACCACGATATAGTACCGGCCATGATCCAGACCTTCCAGGTTCCAGTGGTATGTGTATGAAGTGCGCGTCTCGGAGGGAGGTACCCAGGTATCCACGAGTTCGGCGGTACCATCAAGGTCAAGATCGATGAACAGCTCAACCTCCTGAACTGCGCGTGCCACGTCACGGCATGTGGGGGGTTCGAATACCGGCATCCACTCGGGGAGTGGGTTGCGCGGGCTGGAGTCGTCAGTGCCTGAGTCAGGTTCATGAGTTTGCTGCAGCACAAGTGTCGGCGCCACCAGCGAATCCACCATCAGGCACTGGTATTCGTACTCCGCCGCGTATACCTCTATGTCTATACTCGCTCCTGGGGCAATGTCAGCGCTTGGACTGAAGAACGTGTACTCAGGATGTGGTGCTACGATCTCAAGTATCCCGTTTGGTGGTTCAGGCCGAAGCTCTACGCCTGTGAGCGGCAATTCGACGAACCTTCCACTGTCATCGTGTGCCACGGCACGTAGGTCGTGAGGTGCGAGGAGCTCGTCGCGACTTAACCCCAACGAGTTCGGATCGACCCAGGCACTGTAGTCGGTACGCTTATCTTGTCCACCATAGTCGGTGGCAACCAACCGCCCGCCGAGAAAGAACTCGACTCTGTGCACGCGCTCCGGATTGGAGACCTGTGCGACCATCCTGTATATCTCAAAGGGCCCCGAGGCACGGTCAATAGCGAGCGCAGTAATATCAGGCAGTTCCTCATCGGGTGACGCCGCAGTCCGGAAGTATCGCGGCTTGCTGGTGATGATTCCACCGATACCGTCCTCGGAATGCACCACGTAGTGATAAGCCGTGGAAGGCGCAAGGCCATCAAGTGTCAACCGGTGGTGAGTTGTGAAATCGGAACTTCCAGCATCGGTCTCGTATTCCTCAGGACGTGTACCGTAGAGGACGGTGCTGCCTGCAGGTCTGTTGGTCTGCCAGGTGATCACAGCCGTGTGTTCGGTGATGCGGGAGACCTCCGGACCTGCGACGACGATAAGAGGAGATGTGTCGCATACGAAAGTTCGCGTCAGGTGGTTGTTCGCTTCATTGATCTCATCAACATGGTTCAGGCTATCTGCGTGGACAGTGACCACGTCGCTTGGCGGAGTACATACCCACATGTATCCGCCGAAGCTGATACGAAAGTGACTCCCAGGCTTGAGGTCCTGACGGACATACGCTTTCGCGACCTCTTCACCATTGATGATTAGCGACGTGTAGTGCCCTCCGGACGCCACCCCTTCTCCCTGGTTCATCAGCTCACACCAGATGATACCCTCATCTTCCCAAACGTCAGTTACCACCAGGTCGGGTTTCGCCCCCACAGCCCACGTCCTGAATGCGAAGTCGAACCCCGGCTTCAGCATCTCGAGTGAACTGACTCCACGGTCGTACCCGGAGTCCGGTCGACCATACCAGAGGTACTGGTCCGCTCGTGTCAATGAGCTCTCCGTCGACAGATGGATGTAATACGAGCTTCCGGGTTCCACCATCGCTGTGGGTTGCACCGGCACGACGAGCCATCCGCTGCCGATCCCGGATTCCGCTATGGTAGTCTGCCACACTACAGCACCTGCCGCGTCCATGATTGTGGCTGTCAGACTCCCCGGAGCGCCGAGCTTCTCCACCGCCACGTCAATGCGCGCAATCGTGCCGAGGGAAGGTCTGAATTCTTGCCAGCACGAGCCCGCACTGTCGACTACATGCCCTTCAGTAGTGCCCTGCTGTGTCTGGTCGAGAATATACGAAGTGTTTGATGGAGCCGCGATTGCTGAGATACCACAAGGTATGAACACCACCAGGACGGTGGCCAACGCGAAGGGCAGCACCTTCCTCATCCACATCTCTCCCCCTCGCCGACGCAGACGGTGCGGCAACTCGGCGCCGTCTACGCTCGCAGTCATGATGGCCAACCCACAATGCCGGTGTCAAGTCTCGTGACTGTACGCAGCTAAGTCACGTTCTACCGTACCCTCCTCCGGCGCGTGTTGCCGTTACTCGTAAACAGATTGCGCACGTGGCCCTTGGGCTCGCACAAGCGACTTTCCCCGGGTCGAATCCATACTCACACGCATGGGCTGTGGCCAGGATGCGTGCGGGACATGATTTGCCAATACCCATGCTGTCTGTGACACACTTGTTGCATGTCAAGACCTTTGCCGCATGGAGAGGATGCAACCAGATGCTTCCGAGATTGATACTGCTGTTTACGGTCACCCCGCTGGTAGAACTGGCGATCCTGTTGCATCTTGGAACACGCATCGGCGTATGGTACACGGTGCTTATCGTGGTCCTGACGGGGGTGGTCGGAGCATTCCTGGCCAGGAAACAGGGACTTGAGGTGCTGTCGAGGATTCGCAGAGACACTGAGCAAGGGATTCTGCCCGGTCAGGAGTTGCTGCACGGCGCACTGATTCTTGCCGGAGGTCTTCTTCTGCTCACTCCTGGACTGCTCACTGACGCAGTTGGGTTCGCCTTCCTCATTCCGGCGACCAGGAGACGTACCATGCGGTGGCTGCGGCGTATCATCGAACGTCGGATGCAACAGGGGCAGATCCAGTACTGGCATGTAAGGTAGTGTTCCCGGGAACCGCCTCCAGAGGAGAGGCATTGACCAACAAGAGAGGAGAAGTCCATGAAGAATCGGGTCTCGCTTACCATGGTTTCGGATGGAGGGGTTGAGTCAGCTGTCCGCGAGGCGGTGCGACGTGCCGGTGGATTTGACGATCTCATTGGCGTCGGCAGCAGAGTTCTCATCAAGCCGAATCAGTGCAAACCATGCCCTCGACGCAGCGGCTTCATGACCGATGGAGACGTGGTCGAGGCCGTCACAAGAATCGTGCTCGAACGAAACCCGGCTTCGGTCGTTATCGGAGACGGTGCGATTGCCGGTTGGGATCTCGGGGGCTTCAGTACGCAGGAGGCGTTCGACTCTTCGGGAGTGACAGACGTGGCGAAGAGACTTGGCGTCGAGCTCCGAAACCTTAACACGGATGCCGCCGAAGAAGTGCGTGTGCCGAACGCATACGTACTCAATACAGTCCGGATCGCGAAGACCGCGCTCGAATGTGACGTGATCATCAGCGTGCCCGTACTCAAGATGGGCAGTCGCACACACGTATCCCTCTCGCTCAAGAACATGAAGGGCGTGATGCCCGGAGCAGAGAAGCGCAGAAGCCACCTGGTGGGACTGGACATGGCCATCGCAGACCTCTGTACCGTGGTCAAGCCGCACTATGCGATCATCGACGCAACCGTGGGGTCCGAAGGAATGGGGCAGTACCCCCAGGATGCTCGGGAGATGGGCCTCATCGTTGCGGGCAGCGAACCTCTGTACGTTGACGTCGTGGGTGCGGCGCTCATGGGAGTCACACCGGACGAGGTACTGCACTTCCGCTACGTCGGGCAACGACAAGGTATGCGGCCTGTGCTTGATGACATCGATTTAGTCGGAGAGCCACTTGACGCACATCGTCAGGTTTTCGCACGTCCTTTTGACGCGTTCTGTTCGCGGTACCCCGGCGTCACGATGATCCAGGGAGACTCTGCCTGCAGTGGCTGCATCAATGAACTGACCAGCGCGATGATCCACATGAAGCAGGCGGGGTACGGCGATCGAATGAACGGACTCACACTGGTGATCGGCAATGCATCTGAAGCTGGCCCGAGTGAGAGAACGGTATCACTCGGAAAGTGTGCTTCGGGGCTCGCCGGGACACGCGCACACGCGCCCGGTTGCCCTCCCAAGGAGTCGGAGATGGTCCGTGTGATAGCCGATGCCTGCGGCGTGGATCCTGGCACTGTGCTCACCTCCATGGAGGAAGCGCGCAGAAAGGTATGGGATTTATGGGACGATGGCAGCTCGCATTAGCTCCTTCTTCTCTCAACGGTGCAACGCGTACAGTCCTCATGGTGCGGCGCTGTCACGCACATGAAACGGAAGAGAGGCCTTTCCACCTTCGGAAAGGCCTCTCTGAGAATATGCAGTCTTCGATCAAGCTGACTTTCGGAACCGCTCCATGAAGTCGACGGT
>PWUO01000119.1 GCA_003562555.1 Dehalococcoidia bacterium | reverse complement strand
TTCCTGCGCTCCGACTCGCGTGAATATCCTGTCGACAAGGCCGATTCGGGCGGACTCTGCGGGGACGTAGCTGCCCACTTGGGCCAGCAGTACGATGAGCGCCACCTGCCTCAAGTAGGTAGATTTCCCGGACATATTGGGCCCTGTGAGCACAATAAGCTGGGCGTCGTGATTTGACAGGGACACATCGTTCGGGACAAACGCTCCCTGCTCGAGCCTGGCCTCCACGATGGGATGGCGTCCCGCGCGAATCTCTATCTCCAGCCCCTCATCCAGGGCCGGTCTCACATAGGCGCGTCGCACCGCTACCTCTGCAAGGCTGCAGGCAACATCAGCAGTGGCAACCGCGCGTGCGATCTCGAGCACCACGTCGGCATATCCCGCAACCTGCTCACACACTTGCCGAAAGACCGCCGTCTCGATCTCGGCAATACGTTCGGTCGCGTTAAGGACGAGGGATTCGTACTCCTTCAGTTCAGGTGTGTAGAATCGCTCCGCATCGGTAAGCGTCTGCTTTCTCACGTAATCCGACGGTACGGCGTTCTGGTTGGCGCGCGACACCTCGATGTAGTATCCGAACACGCGGTTGTAACCCACCCTCAAAGACTTCACGCCGGTGCGGTCACGCTCACGCTGTTCAAGTTCGGCAAGATACTTCCGGGCATCCCTTGCCTTGCTGCGCAGCGCATCAAGCTCGTCCGAAAACCCTTCCCTGATGACGCCCCCGCGTTCAAGTGTCCCAGGCTCATCGGCCAGCGCGTCGGAGAGCAGTGCGACGACGGTTTCAAGTGGGCGGATGCGATTCACCAGCCCTCCGGGTGCCTTCCCAATCGCGTCACGCAGTGACGGGATGGCAGCGAGTCCGGAACAAAGGACACAGAGTTCTCTCGGGATGGCCCTGCCCGATACTGTTCGCCCAATCAACCTTTCCAGATCAGGAATCTGTGTCAGAAGGCTGCGTACCTCCCGTCGTCGCAGCGAGCTTTCGAAGAACCACTGCACCAGGTCCTGTCGCTCGCGCAGCGGACCGATCTCCAGTAGCGGACGCCCCAGCCAGGTGCGAAGCTGCCGCCCGCCCATGGCGGTCTTCGTCTCATCAAGAATGGATAACAGGGAGAGCTCCGCAGTGCCCCAGCGGCCTCCCTCGAAGAGCTCCAAATTTCGTATCGTCTGGCCGTCGAGCGTCATAAACGAGACAGTCGAGTACGTCGACAGCGACGCGATGTGCCGCAGAGACTCCTTCTGCGTCTCGCCGAGGTAGTGGAGCAGTGCACCGGCGGCGCGCACCGCCCGCGGCAGTCCTGCGCATCCGAAGCCTTCAAGTGTCGCCACCTCGAAGTGATCCAGTATCAGCCTGAGCGCGACATCATCCTCGAACCAGTAGTCATCAATGCGTGTCACCGGCCAGCGCGATGCATCCGACATCACGTCACCAGCCGCAAGGAGCAGTTCAGCGGGGTTGAGGCGATCCAGTTCACATGAGAGGTCGTCAGCACTAACCTCGGTCACCGCACACTCACCGGTGCTGATGTCCGCATAGGCAATGCCAACCCGGTCACGTTCCACAGCCACGCATACGAGGTAGTTGTTGGTTTTCGCCCGCAACAGGCCCGGCTCCAGCACCGTGCCGGGGGTCACCACACGCACGATATCCCGCTCGACAAGCCCGTTTCCGGGAGGTGAAAGCTGTTCACAGATGGCGACCTTGTGGCCGCGCGTGATAAGCCGCCCGAGATAGTTGTCTAGCGCGTGGTGGGGAATCCCCGCCATCGGAACCTTGTTGCCCTTGCCCATCTCGCGGGCAGTGAGCACAATGTCCAGTTCCTGTGACGCGATGCGCGCATCTTCATCGAACACTTCATAGAAGTCGCCGAGGCGAAACAGCACGATCGCATCAGGGTGCCGCTCTTTGAGCTTGAGATACTGCCGCCTGAGGGGAGTCACGGACATCGGTTCTATTGTACCGCAGTCGAGTTCTTTGAACCGAAGGAACTGTGCTGCTATGATGCCTCTTGAGGTCAGGACAGACTTGGACGAGGACATCTACGTAGAAATTGACAGCACGCGCGGCGATGAGCCGCCGGCCTCGTGGTTCGAGGCAGTGGCGCGCGACGTGCTTCGATATGAGTCGATCAAGCCTCCGTTCGAAGTGAGTATCGTGCTGACCGATGAGGACACGGTTCACACGATGAACCGGCAGTACCGAAACGTGGACGCCCCCACCGACGTCATTGCCTTCTACACCGAGGATCCGGGTGCGACTGCCGGGCAATTCGTACTTCCCGGCGACGGTGTGCGGCGGTTGGGAGACGTCGTCATCTCCTACCCACAGGCGGTAGAACAGGCTGCAGAACAGGGTCACGGCGTTGGCAAAGAGCTGACTCTCCTGGTCATTCACGGCGTGCTGCACCTGCTTGGATACGATCACGAGGTGCCAGGCGACGCAGAGCGGATGAGAGGCAGAGAGGCGACACTACTCAAACTCTTCGCAGGCCGCCACTTCGAGTAACGCCAGCCACGTTCATGCATGGCCCGGATCGTTCAATTCGACCCGTCGGGGAATCACGCGAAGCTTCTCCGCCACGATGATGGCCTTGACCTGCTCTACGACATCATCCAGCCGATCAGGATGATTGGTCAGCACGTAGTCGAAGATGGCCAATCTCTCGTATTCATGGATCGCCTTGCCGAGACGCACCTCGACCTCCGCACAGGACTCGCTCCGGCGGCTGCGAAGCCTCCGCTCCAGCTCCTCCAACGAAGGAGGGCGGATAAACAGCAGCACGGCGCCTGGCACCCTCTCCCGAATCGTGGCCGCGCCCTGAACATCCACCTTCACCACCACATCCCGACCGGTCATCAGCGCATTACGTACTGCGAACAACGGGACGCCATAGTAATTCTCATATACGTGCGCCCATTCCAGCATCTCTCCGCTCTCCACCATCCGGTGGAAGCGCTCCTTACTGACAAAATGGTAGTGCACTCCGTCAACCTCGCTGGCTCTCTGTGCCCTCGTGGTGACCGTTACCACGTGGGCGACGGGAATCTGAAGCTCCTTGATTCGGTCGATGACAGCATCCTTGCCCGCGCCGGATGAGCCTGAGACAACGAGGAGGAGGTTCGGGGGAGGCGTTGACTGGAAGCTAGACGAATCCATCACTATGACGCAACGCAGGGCGGGGCGAACTGCCTCTGCGCGTGATGTCACATTGTATCATGGTCCGTCGACCGAATTGTTGCCACGCCTCAATTGAGACAGCACCAGTGTCACCACGATGCTGAGTCCCAGACCTATCAGCGCCAGGTGAGGCTTGAGTGGCACATCGAACCACGGAAGCGCCGAGGCCAGACCACAGACTCCTCCGGCACACATGCCACACAGCGCGGCCGCGCCATCGACGCGAAGCCGTCCACGCAGCAGTCCAAGGAGCATCGGTCCCACCACTCCCGACGTGAACACCGAGTATGCGAACATGAGGGAGGCGATCACTCCCTGAAAACTGAGTGCGAGCAGCAGTGCCAGCAGTCCCAGCACTGCGACACACGCCCGGGCGAGCACGACAACGTGCTTTTCGGCGAGTGGATACACTCGTGTGATCACATCGTCAGCGAGTATCACCGCCTGACCCAGCAGGGTACTGTCAGCCGAAGACATCAGTGCAGCCACCATTCCAGCCAGCAGAAGTGCTGCAGCATACGGTGGCAGAGCATGCGTCACGAGCCACGGCAATGCCTGTTCCGGCAACAGGTCAGGCGACAGATATCTGGCCGTCATTCCGAGCATGGCAACGGTAATCGCCACGGGCACGACCACGACAGCCGCGGTCAGCGTCGCCTTCCGGGCAGTTCGCGTATCCCTCGCAGACAGCAGTCTCGTGTAGATGTCCGGCCCCACCAGATACACCGCACCCACAAGCACCAGCATCGAGCCGAGATCGGCCCAACCGAACGCGCTGCTGACGGGGAAGTCGAGACTCCCCACCGGAAGACCGTCGGAAAACGCACCAGTATACCCGAGAGTGGCACACATGTAGACGGCTGCCAACGCGACTCCCGCAAGAATGAGAACCGCCTGCAAGAGGTCGGTACGGATTATGGCCTTCTGTCCGCCAGCGATTGCGTAAAGAACCAGCACGCCCGTGAAGACGATCATCCACGCGGACGGAGAGCCGACCCCGATGACGGACAGGACGCGGGAGGCGGCAACGATCTGCCCGCTCACCACTCCCATCCATGCCAGCGTTACGATTATGGCGGTGCCTATCCGGACACGAGGGCCGAAGAGCCTGCCGGCCAGTCCGGGCAGTGTGTACACGCCGGCATGTGCACGCACACGACCGACCAGCACAAGTCCCAGCACCGCAAGCCCTATCGCTCCTACAAGGGTCCACCAGGCAGCGGTCATGCCACGCACATACGCAAGTCCGGCCACACCGATCGTGGCGGAGCCGCCAACAACGGTGGCCACCAGCGATCCGGTGATCGCGAGTGAAGAACCACGGCGTTCCGCAACGAAGAAGGCCTCACGGGATCCGGCCGAACGACCGGCAGACAGCCCGACCAGTAGAAACGTGGCGAGGCTGATGAGCAGCAGCAGTGTCATTCAGTATTCCGCCTGAACACAGTCTCCGGCCACCACTTCGTGCACTTGCCCATCCTTCGCACGGACCAGAAGCGCGCCTGATGCGCCGATGTCAACCGCGACTCCTGCAACCGGCGCTCCGGCCGCTACCACTGAGACCTCGCGGCCGAGGGTCACCGTCCGTGACCTCCACTCTTCAATAATCGACATGTCGGTGAGTCGCGGCAACCGTGAGAGGACTCCTTCAACCACCTCCCTGACGAGACGTGCGCGGTCGACGGGCCGACCCAGCAACTCGAGCAGAGACACCGCGCCCTGCTGTACATCGGCGACGTGTGAGTTCGCGTTAAGTCCGATTCCAACATTGACGAACCGGACGGCGTCACTCTCAGCCTCCATCTCCGCGAGTATGCCACAGACCTTCCTGCCATTGATGAGGACGTCATTCGGCCATTTCACGCGAGCCGGAATACCGTACAGCCGCTCAATCGCGTCCGACACGGCAACGGCCACCAGGAGGTTAATGCGGGGTGCCTGAGTGGGAGCTGCGGCGGGGCGTGTCACCAGCGTCATGTAGATACCGCCGGGCAATGAAAGCCACGAACGTTGAAGTCGTCCTCGCCCGCCCGACTGCTGCTCGGCAATCACCAGCGTGCCTTCGTCGGCACCCGCACGGGCGAGTGAGCGGGCGAGGTGCATGGTGGAATCAGCGACGGCAACGTGATGAATTCTGGACTCCCACCCGGGGAACTCCGTCGGCAGAAGAAGGTCCGGAGAGGACTCCAGATGGTAGCCACGGGGGGAGACCTTTACCACGTAACCGAGCGCCATGAGCGCCCTGACGTGCTTCCATACCGCGACCCGGGAGATACCGAGTTGCCGGCTCAGCGCCTGGCCGGACAGGTATCCATCATGGTCACGCAACGCTGCGAGCACGTGATGTCGCATGGTTAACTGCTTCCGGGCGACAGGTTAACCTGACGCCCGGCATCTGTCAATGCACGAATCCTGTGGACAACAACCATCACGAACGGGTATCCTTTACAGGTCTGACCATGGAAATCGTCTGGGCAGGTCACTCCTGCTTCACCATTCGGGGAAAGGCGACGACGCTCGTCTTCGATCCCTGTCCTCCCCAGCATGGGTGTGCAGCCCGCTGGGGCAGTCCCCAGGCCATTCTCCTGAGCCACCACCATCCCGGCCACTCATATGCCGACGAGTTCCACGGACAGCCCCGCGTCTTCTGTGGGCCCGGCGAGTACGAGGTTGGCGGTGCATTCATCACGGCGTTGGGCACCTATCATGACGCAGATGAGGGAGCGACCAGGGGCAGGAACACGGTCTTCTCGATCGAGCTTGAGGGACTCTCTCTCTGCCACGTTGGAGACCTGGGCCATCCGCTCACGGGACAGGCGCTAAGGGAGATTGGGAAGGTGGATATCCTGTTTGTGCCGGTGGGCGATGTCAGCACGTTAAGCGTCGCAGAGGCTCGCTCTCTGACACGCGCGCTGCAACCGCGTTACGTGCTCCCGATGCATTATCGCACCGAGACGGCACGACCTGACCTCGAGCCACTGGAGACGTTCCTCTCCGCAATGGGAGCGGAGCAACCGGACAGAAGGCCGAAGCTCTCGGTCACGGTCAACAACCTGCCTCTTACGACACAGGTTGTCGTGCTTGACTGCGACGGCAGGGTCGGCTAGCCCCCGGAGTTGCTGGCCACGACGTTCGCCCGCTCTTTGACAACCCTATAGCGTCTCCCTACAATTGCCGCACGTATGAGCCTCGCTTCACAACTGTACCGGTTGCAGACCACCGAGCTTCAGATGAGGGAGAAGCGCCGCGTCCTGAAGGAGACTGCGGCCCGCCTCAACCACAACGCAGACCTGACTGCCGCCGAGGAAGAACTCGCCTCGCTTGCGTCTCGACTGGAAGTCGCACGGAAGCACCAGCGGAAGCTCGAGTGGGAAGTCGATGATCTCAACACGAAGATCCGTGGCCTGAACGACAAGCTCTATGGCGGCAGCGTGCGCAACCCCAAGGAACTTGTGAGCCTCGAGCAGGACGTGCAGAGCATCAAGCGACACCTTGCCGGCAAGGAGGAGCAGCTGATCGAAGCGATGGACGTGACGGAGTCCATCGATGCGGAGGCTGAGGTCTTGCGACAGAAAGTCGCCACGCTCAAGGCAGCGTGGGAACAAGAGCGTCCCGGACTTCAGGAGCTCAAGGATTCAACCGAAGCCGAGGTAACCAGACTCACCGAGGCTGTCCTGACGATGCGCGATGCGATTGGGCCTGAGAGGGCACAGCACTATGACAGGCTTGCGGCGGCAAAGGGCGTGGCGATGGTCAAGGTGGAACAGGGGCGCTGTAAGGGGTGCAACCTCACCGTACCGGCCGGGCTGTGGCAACGCGCCCGCGTCGGAGACATGGTCGAGTGCGGCAGTTGTGGACGCCTGCTGTACGTCGAGTAACCGCGCCAGTTGACCGTACTCCCACGAAGGTCATAGACTTATCATGGGGCTGGTAGACTGGGTGGTCGCCGCGCGCTTCATGCGCGGGGAGGAAAGTCCGGGCTCCACCAGGCAGGGTGCTGGGTAACGCCCAGGAGGGGTAACCCTACGGAAAGTGCCACAGAAACATACCGCCCGCGATAGCGGGTAAGGGTGAAATGGTGAGGTAAGAGCTCACCGGCAG
>PWUO01000046.1 GCA_003562555.1 Dehalococcoidia bacterium | reverse complement strand
GATAATCCGTGACCCCAAACACAAACAACATGATGATATCCTCGCCTGGTTTGGAGACGGGTTTGATCCGGAATATTTTTCTGTGGAAGAGGTGAACAACCTGCTGACTTGCTACATGGTCCGGTGTCAGAAATAAAACCCGGTTAAAGCCGTCATTGAGGTAATCACAATGAATTGCTCACCATTGGCTGGGAGCCTGATTTAAACAATTCTTCCCCCGGCACGTTTAAACATCCCGGACAAAAGGGCATTATCATGGGCAAAACAGCAGGGATCCTTTTTCTTCTCCTTTCACTGTGCATAAAGGCCGGGGCGCAATCGCATCAGGATTTTTATGCACGCAGCCAGCAAATCAACCGTTCAGGCATGTATTTCCTGGGGGGATGGGCAGCAGCCAATATGGCCGTTGGAACCTATGGGTGGATTCGTTACGATGGCCATACCCGGTACTTCCACCAGATGAATGCTGCATGGAACCTGGTAAATGCCGGCATTGCCACCTGGGCATTGCTCAACGCGAGGCAAAACAGCACTTCAGGGCTTGCCGACGATGAGATCATGCAAAAGCACATCCGCTCTGAAAATATATACCTGATCAATGCCGGCCTGGATTTGCTTTACGTGGCAGGAGGCGCCTGGATGATACACGCCTCTTCCAACAGCGCAGAAAATGAAGACATGCTCAGGGGCTACGGCCAGGCTGTCATTATTCAGGGAGCATTCCTGTTTCTGTTTGACCTAACAAAGTTCGGGATTCAATACAGCCGCAGGCAAAGCTTTTTGCAGGAAGCCCGACTGGGAATAACTCCCGATGGTATAAGCCTGTCAATTCCTCTGCAGGGTTTTCAGTGAACTAGGGTACACTACCCACACCAAGCGTCCTGAAAGGGCAGCTTTAATAAGGCCACGACAACTGAAAACACATGACACAGCCCAAAAAAGCACTTAGTTAATGAATTGGTGCTGGGCTCACTCTGTCCAGCCCTTGATTTCCACAACGATATCATTTCTTCGGTTGGTCATCTGATAGGGGGGGTTGTAACCAAAGTACTGAAAATGATCAGTATGGTCAATTCCATGGGCATCAAGAAGGGAAGCAAGCTCCTCTATTTTTTTTTCAATCCGCCTGTCGTTGGCCCATCCACCAAAAGATAAACCTGCCATGACCACTGCGGGCTTTTCGTAAATTTCGATGCCGGAATGCCTTGGCGCCGGAAGGGTTTCCAGTGTGAATGCAGCAGGCATCATGAATTCCATCACCATGCCCTGATCCCAGCTCATCACCACGGGTGCCGTCATGGCAATGCTCTCCCCACGATCATTTCCTCCAAAAATGTAGGATGCCAGGGTTCGGAAGCCATTTCCGGAACCCCTGCGATAGGTTTCAGCGTCGATGTGTGTTCTGGCAAAAATTGCACCCTGATAAATACGCAATTCGAACTGATCAAAATCCTGTAATACTTCGTAAGGATACTGCTCGGTAGCGCTGGCAGCCGATATTGCAGGTGTAGCAAAAAACTGCGCAAAAAGTATGATAGCAGTGAGGGCGATATTGTGCACTTTCATGATGTTCGGTTTTAGTTTAATTTTTTGATCCAGAAGAATCAACAAGATAAGCGCCCGTTTTGTTTAATAAATATATTATATTGTTAGACAAATCTGATTGGCCATATATTCATGTTTTTGTGACGGAGCCTTGGCTGGTGCTTTTCAGGATCAACCAGTAAGAAGACCGAAGTACCTGCTATGGTAACCGCTACAGATCAGTTCACTTTTCATGTTCGTGGAGTAGTAACACTTAAGATGTCCGATTTCAATATTGATCCTCCATCTCCCGCATTTGGATTAATAAAAGTTAACGATAGTATGGATGTCACTTTTAACCTCACTGTGGAAGCCAATATCTTGTCCGATTTTTAGACTTTCCGAATTTCGCTGAATTTATATTACCTTAATGAACTAACTTCTCAGAAGGTGGTAATGCTTTTCTCTGATGATGAGAAAAACACAGGTCCGACACATATATAAACCAACGCGGAAACCCTGCAGCAAAAATCCGCGCTGGCCGAAGGCCATTCGCTTCAATCCGCGTTCTCTCATGCAATGCCACTAAAGGTCTCTTTGCATGCTAAGCACAACTCAATACCCTGCCCACCATGCTGTCAAATGCCTTCATTAACGGCATATTCTCAAGGTTGTAGATGCTCTGACCTTTATCAGCAGCTTCACCTATGCCGGCCACAAGGGGTATCTGTCCCAGCAGCCGGGTGTTAAACTCTTCGGCCAGCCTTTGGCCGCCACCCCGGCCGAAGAGATAATATTTTTCATCAGGATGCTCAGCGGGCGTGAACCATGACATATTCTCCACTACTCCCAGGATCGGTGTTTGGAGGTCGGGGTTGGTGAACATGGATGCCGCTTTCCTTGCGTCGGCCAGCGAAAGCTCCTGCGGGGTCGTAACGATCAGGACTCCTGTAAGCACAAGTTTTTGCACGGTAGTGAGCTGTATGTCGCTGGTGCCCGGCGGAAAATCAATGATCATGTAATCTGTTTCTCCCCACTGGGTGTCTTCCATGAGCTGTGTGATAGCCTTCGCTGCCATGGGACCGCGCCATATCAATCCCTTGCCGCTGTCCACAAGGAATCCGATCGACATGATCCTGACCCCGTATCTTTCAACGGGTAACATCATGTTTTTGTCTCCGGCCACCGTCATCTCAGGCTTGGCATCTTCCAGTCCAAACATTTTGGGAACGGACGGGCCGAAGATGTCGGCATCAACAAGGGCGGTCCTGAGACCCTGACGGCTGAGTGCCACCGCCAGGTTGGCCGCCACGGTAGATTTGCCCACGCCACCTTTGCCAGATGCCACGGCAATAACGCGCCTTACATCCGCTAACTCGATCTTTTCAAATAAACTCATTTTCAGATTATTTTAATGTCATAAGTAATGTTTATCCCAGACGGTGTAAAACATCATACCTGCTGATCTCCGGGAAATCCAATTTTCACAGTAACAATATCTTGTGCCCTTAACTTCGGGCTAAACAGTATTCCTGAATGGCAATCCAGGCCTCTTTTATGGCCTCTTCGGCAGGTGAAGGCATCTCTACCATGGTTTTTTCTTCCACCATGGCCCTGGCGAATGAGTCATCAAAAGGGATGTCGATCAGGTGGGGTATATCTTGCCGTACAAGAAAACGCTTCAGCTCAGCGGTCTTTTCCTGGTTGATGTCATACTTGTTGACCACGCATGCCATAGGGATCTGAAAGGTTCTGACGACCTCAGCGAGGCGCATCAGATCATGAATCCCCGAAGCTGCGGGTTCTGCTACCAACACCACGAGGTCAGTGTCTGCCAGGGATGATATCACGGGACAGCCGATACCTGGCGGACCATCTACGATTATAAAAGGCTTGTTTTGTTTTTTTGCGATGGCATTTGCCTCTTTTTTGACCCTGGCCACCAGCTTGCCTGAGTTTCCTGCACCTATGCTTAGCCTGGCATGCACCATGGGTGCGTGCAGCCTGTTTTGCGAAACAAATAGCCTGCCACTGTGTGCCGGTTGCATCCGGATGGCAGACGCAGGGCATATGCGTGCACAATATCCGCAACCTTCACACTCCATGGCGCTTATAGTACATCTTTCCTGGCTGATGGATATGGCTCCGAAACGGCATGTGCGCCTGCATAAACCACAAAGGTTGCAGGTCTTCCTGTCAACCACCGCATAGGTGCCGCTGTAAAAGTCGTGGGCCTCCGCAAAATCAGGTTTCAGCAGTAAATGCATGTTGGCGGCCTCCACGTCACAATCAGCCACCACAGCATCATCTTTTGCAAGTACTGCAAAGGAAGCACAGAGAGAGGTTTTTCCGGTGCCGCCTTTTCCCGAGAGGACGACGACTTCAAGATTTTTCCGGTATTGCATGGATGATGTTTTTGAGTCTGGCTGCAACAAGAGGGTGATTGTGCATGAGCCCGCCACCTGCGCTTATCTCTGCAATATGCCTGTGATAAGGAATTTTTTCCAGGATGTGAATACCCTGCTCCAGGCAATATCTTTCAACCTGGTTATTTCCTATTCCATCCCGGTTGATGACCACGCCAAAATCTTTTTCAAGGAGTCGCATGGTCTCTACAGCCAGCTTTATGTCATGCAACCCGAAAGGGGTGGGCTCCGTTACCAGGATCACATAGTCTGCATCTTTCGCGCTTGCCACGACCGGACAGGAAGTACCCGGCGGACAATCATACAGGTGAAGGGGAATGTGGCCATAGCTGTTACAGGCCATTTGATGCAGACTGTGGATCAGGGGAACCGATTGCTCTTCTCCACAATCCAGCCGCCCCTCGATAAATTGAAGGGTTCCGCACACCTTGTGTGTGATCGTGCCGGTTTTATGCGGCTTCATGGTCAAAGCGCCTGCAGGACAAAGCCCGGAACAGGCAAAACAACTATGGCACAGTTGCTCAATGATGGTGATTGTTTCATGAAGCTGTATAATTGCGTTGAACTGGCAGGTGCGCGAGCACTCCCCGCAGCCCGTGCATTTTTCCTCAATCCATGCGGAGATCATCCTGTGGTGATCCCGCGTGCTTACCGTATCCCCTTTAATAAAGATGTGGTCATTGGGTTCTTCTACATCCATGTCGACCAGCAGGACAGGGTCAGACTGACTTAAACAGGCGGCCAGGTTTGTGGCCAGCCACGTTTTGCCTGTTCCCCCCTTTCCGCTGGCAATGGCTGTGGTCATGGATGTATCTGTTTGCTGTGACAGTTATGCAGGGCATCGTGGTTGCACGGATTGGCACTTAAAGAGAGGTCACCACGCAGGAAGTCCTCTGTGATGATTTCTGGCTCTTTTAATGGTGCACCCAGAAAGACATTGATGTGGTGCTTATTGAAAAGGGCTGTCGCTTGCTGTCCCATGCCGCTGGCTATCACGTCGCTTACGCCAAAACCGGCAATCCACTCAGGATACAGGCCTGGTCTGTGCTCCGGCGGTTCAATAAATTCCTTGCTGATGATCTTGCCATCACGTACTTCCAGGATGGCAAACTGCTCACAATGCCCGAAATGCGCACTGATGGTTCCCTTGTCTACAGGGATAGCAATCTTTTTATGCATAGCTTGTTTTTTGTAAATGAATTAATAGGAATGCCGAGGAGATGAGCGCTCCGAAACATGAACTTTGACGGGTTAAAAACCCGGTGCTGCGTTACCGCGGGTTGTCTTGATTGACGACTCTTCACTTGTTTCCATCCCGGAATCGCTTCCCCTGACCTTTGCCGCCTCCCGACTGGCGTCGCAGGGCCATGCCCCGTCCGAGCTGTTCCATTTTTTCTTTGTCGGCAGTTTTACTGCATCGTCCCAGCCCCCTGCCGGAGAGCGGACCCTGTCCCTCGGGACCTGTTTTGTCTAATCGCGGCATCACTACTGTTTTTTATGGTTTAACAATTCGATGATTTCACCGATGTCTTTGTCCGCCTCCTGCACAACAATCATACGTATACGCTGGCTGTCGAGCAGGGGCTTTATTTTTATGCCAAACTCCCCGGATACGATCTGACCGGCATCTCTGGAGGTGACCAGCTGCACAGCGGCAGGGCCTGCACCCTCCTCATCGTCCTTGTGTTGGTTGGGAATGAACTCAGTGGAACCGGATTCGTCATCATAGATCACAAAAAAGGCACAGCGACCGAAACGCCGGTTTACCTTTGAATCCAGTGTGTTTCCCGTTGATGCAATGGCTGTTTTCATAATTTCCTGCGTTTTGTTTTTTAGTACCTTGAAGCTTCGTTGTTTTATGCCTGCTGATGATAGAGGCTTCCAGCTTTGAGCTTCAATAATCATCCCCCTGTGTCATAATCCTGTCATGATCGTTTCATATAAATCTTTAAGGGCATCATTTCTTTGTGCGGCACTGATCCGGTCTGGCTCGTTTCATTGTTGAGTCGCATTCAGGACATACTTCCTGGTTGCAGGGATGTCCGCGCCGGTGGGGCTGTTCGTAGCCACACGCAGGGCAAAAACACGTATCAAGGCAGCGTGGCAGGCTGTCTTCGTCCGTTTTTTCATCCAAAGAAAAGGTTTCTACAGATTTACTCCCGCATAAGGGGCAATACTTCACTGCCTTGTCCTTTTCCGGATTGTTGAAAATGCACCGGCAATCTGCACATACATGCCAGTCGCTGTCGAAATATATTTTCCCTCCCTCAATGGATATCTTTCTCCCTTCCACAAAAGCCCTGGCTATTTTTTGCCGTGCACTGGAGTATATCCGTGTGAAAGTGGGACGCGACACCCCCATGACAACCGAAGCCTGGTGATGATTATGCATTTCATAATCACACAAGCGCAGGGCTTCGTATTCCTCAAAGGTCAAGACAATACCCTCGGTGTTTACGCCCTGACGCTTCCCTCCAAACGGCTTGAAGCCTTTGACAGGCGGGGGAGAGGATACTCTTCTGAGGATGGTTTTTCTTGGAGACATATTATTAATGGTCAAATGTTCACTACAAATATAATGAACATATGCTCACTAACCAAAAAATTACACCAAATAATGAAATTAAAACATGTCAGGTTCTGTCATGTTTGCTGGGAAGCTGAAACGAAGCAAACCAACCCTGCCACTTACGGACAAAACAGACACATAATGGGTACAAAACTCACCAAAGTTTGGGGCTGATCTTATCAAAAGGCAATCGTGGAAGGATTCAGCCCCAGCTATAAAATGTGGGGTGTAAAAAACCAGCAGGGGCAGACCATATTATTTTAAGGTAGTATTTATTTTGGCCTGAAAGTCATCTGCCAGTTCCTGGAAGATTTCTTTTACAGTGGTGATCTTTGTGGCCAGGTAGGCATTGGTGCCTGCAAAGGCATACCCGTTTTTCATGTTGCCTTTATACGCATTGTAGAGCGCACTAACTATGCAATAGGGGCTGCTCGACACGTCGCACGTCCGAATGCAATGGAATGGACATTTGATAGGTCGTTTCAGCCCTTGTTTTATTTTCTCGATAAAGCTGTTATTTACTGCGCGTCCGGGCATGCCCACAGGACTTTGAATAATATCAATATCCTTTTCAGTGGCATCGATATAGGATTGCTTAAAGCCCATGGATGCATCACATTCTTCCGTGGTCACAAAACGGGTACCTATCTGCACCCCCTTGGCACCCTTTTGAATGATGTTGTATATATCTGTCCCGGAATAGATACCTCCGGCGGCAATCACGGGGATCTCCACCTGATATTGATCTTCAAATACTTTTACCTCCCTTACTACCTCAGGAACAAGTTCTTCCAATGCATAGTGCGCATCATCGATCTGGTTGTTTTTAAAGCCAAGGTGACCACCTGCTTTAGGGCCTT
>PWUO01000006.1 GCA_003562555.1 Dehalococcoidia bacterium | reverse complement strand
GCGCCCCGGCCTTACCGGGCGCTACAGTGTCCGGTAAGGCACACTGCAACCTCCGCCATATGCGACATGGGCCAAGTATCTGGCAGGATACCCCATCAGTCCAGCGACGGATTCGTCAAAATGGACACGATACCACACGCCGATACGAACACGTTGAGGGCAGCATCATAGCACCCCTCCTATCGCATTGTGAAAGCGCTGCCGCGTCTCTCATCAGCGCGGGCGCTGATGTTACTGTCGCCGAATCAGCGCCACGGCTTCAACGAGATCAAGACACCCCATATGTCACGGGTGCCAAGAACAGCACTATGAACTACGCAATGGGATGCCTTATTGCCACTCAGCAACGGTCGTTCACCGGCCTTGCGAAGCCCCTCCTTCGACGACCTGTGGCAGCATGTCCCGACTGCGCTTCCCTTTGAGTTCAGGCAGTTCGTCAACCACCGAGAGTCGTGCCCACGTGAGGTCAGCATCCTCCTGGAGCGCCACCGTGAACGGACGGGAAACGCTGACCGGCGATTCACGCACAATGGGTTTCAGCACAAACTGCGTGTTCGCGGTCGGCGTACGGAACAGGGCCAGACCGAGATCGAAACACTCAATGATCACGGTGAACCCCTGGGCCTCCTTGCGAACGTCCCAGTCCTCCACCCGCGACTGCCGCCGTGCACCCGTCTGATGCACCACGACCAGCGTTGCCCCTGCATCGCGCAGCTCGTGACAGAACTCAGCCAGCGGCGTCGTACTCTTTTCGGCATCGAACTCATGGCCGCCCATGATGCGCTCGAGGTTGTCGATGATGACCAGCGGTGTGCCGCGCTGCTGCTTGATGAGGTTTCGCAGCCACTCCCGCCTTTCATCGTCGTACAACAGGAAATTGCACCGCGAGTAGCACTCAATGGACGCCTTGTCCGGGTCGACGTTCAGTCCTCGTGCCAGACGCGAGAAGCGCCGCTTGAAACTGGCAGTACCGGAATCCTCGTCAATGAGGATGACATGCTGCTGATCAACCCGGAAGGTATCCAGGAAGTCGTGTCCGCTGGCAACGCTCACTGCAAGCTGCTCGGCCAGCCACGCCTTGCCGGAATGGAGTTCGCCCATAAGGACCATCGAGCTGCCAGCAGGAATGAGACCATGCACAAGCCATCGTGTCATAGAACACCCCCTCACTGCATGCTGAACTCACCTCAAGTATGCCACAGCCGGATACGTTGTCAAACGCACCGCCAGCGTGACTTCCCTTCACTCCCGCTCGAACGGGTGACCGTCTCGAGAGAAGTTGGGGCGGTAGTGTGCCGCCGCGCCAGGCTCCTGCGCCCAGAGGTGTTCAAAGCCAAGGTCGTGAGCTACCCTAATTGCCGCTATGTACTCCTGGCGGGTCACGCGGCGCCCCAGCAACGAGATTTCACCTGCACGGTGAACCGGGTAGTACTGTGACATGACCCCGATCGTCACCTGGTTGGATACCTCGGAAGCCAGCCAGCGCAGCGATTCCTCGCTGCCCGCCAGTCCTCCCGGCAGCACGAGGTGCCGCAGGATAAGGCCGCGCCTGACGGCTCCTTCATCGTCCACTACGAGGCGGGATTCGACCTGCCGGTGCATCTCGCGAATGGCGTCGCGCGACACCTGAACGTAGTCGGACGCACCGGACAGCCGGGATGCCACCTTATTGGATGAGTATTTGATGTCTGGCAGATACACGTCAACAATCCCGTCCAGTAGTTTCAGCGTCTCCACGGAGTCGTACGCGTTCGTGTTGTAGACCAATGGCAGGCGAAGTCCTCTGGGTACGGCAAGGCACAGCGCCTCCAGTATCTGCGGCACGAAGTGGGAAGGTGACACCAGGTTAATGTTGTGGCAACGCAGGTCATCCTGCAGGTGCAGCATCACGTTTGCGAGTTCCCCGACTCCCCCCGGCTGCCCGGCGAACAGGTCCGGACGCTGGCTGATCTCGTAGTTCTGGCAGTAAATGCATCGCAGATTGCAGTTGGCGAAAAAGACGGTGCCGCTGCCACGCCGCCCCGATATGACCGGCTCCTCTCCGCGATGCGCGCACGCCGAGGCGATGAGGACGCGGTGTGGCGACCGGCAGTAACCAAGTTCGCCTTTCGTACGGTCGACAACACATCGCCGCGGACAGATATCACATTGCACCAGACGGTCCACAAGCACGCTCATTCGCCGCTCCAGCTCTCCCGTCTCATAGAGCCGGAGGTACGACGGAACGCCGTTATCCGAAGGTGCGCCATCATACGTATTCGTCATCACATCTGTCTCGTGGAGGGCACTGCACCGCGCTGCAGACCTTCAGTGTCACTGCATCCGAATGATAGCGCGCTCGCCGGGAATGACACCACCCTTAGCCAGCGCGTCGCATCCACCTACACATTGCGGCACGCACCACAGTCACGCTATGCTGGAGTGAAGGTCAGGCGACCTGACAGATATCAGGTGCCACGAGAAGCCACAATGGAAGGAAGAAAGGTCACACGCGAGAGACTGCTCGGTCTGCTGGACAGGCTGGACCCTGAAGCAGAATGGATAAGCGTGTACCTCAGCACAACCGGCCTGCAGAAGCGCAGAGAGGTGTTGCTCGCCAGGAAAACCGACCAGCGGATTGCGGAGATTGCGGAGTTCATCGAGGCCGAGCCTCTGCAACGTGAGCTCGAACGCTACGGCACCGGACTCGCGCTGTTCCACTCCAGCGCTGCCACGTTTGCGGTCGTGCCGCCTTTTCCGGTGGTGGAGGACGCGGTGATCACCGGACATCTCGACACAGAGCCGTTGCGCGCGCTCCTGGAGCACCCCCGACGGACCGTGCTGGTACTGGTAACCTGGGGTGCCTGGGTGCTGGCACTGTATGATGGCAACTCGGTCGAGTGCTACAAGAAGGGTACCGGTCACATCCACCCACCACACAAGAAGGGTGGCAGCAGTCAGGCCCGCTTCGCGCGCCGTACAGAGGAGCAACGCAAGGAGTTCCTCAAGCGCGTTGGAAGACACCTCGACGAACAACTGCTCGACGCGAAACGAGTCGATCACATCTACTTCGGCGGAAACCGGCTGATCCTGAGGCCCCTGATGGCGGAATCACGCTTCCTGCGGCACCACGGAGACCTGATCTCTCCAAGGACGCTCCTGGTCAAGAGAGCAACGAGAGACACGCTCGACGGCGCTCTAAGGGAAGCCCACAGCGGAGTGGTATTCGAGGTGCCCTAGCAGTATCCACGCAGGCAGACCTCTCTGCAGGCACGCACGAAAAGAAAAGGAGCCGCGTGACACGGCTCCTTCACGGGGTCGAGCTTACCGTATCAGCTACGCCTTGCCGATGCGGAACACCTTGGTGCCACAGTTAGGACAGGAGCCCTGCATCGCAGGTCGCCCGTTCTTAAGTGTGATCTGCTTCGCATCCTTGATCTCAACCTTCTTCCGACACTTCATGCAGTACGCGGTGGCCATAATGAACAACCCTCCTCTCAACTATTGGGCTCGTACCCAAGCCTGAAGCTATTATTACTAGAGGCCTCTCGTGTTGTCAATACTCTGACTCGCATTTCGGCGCAAAACCACGCGCGCAATTACGAGCAACCCGATTCCAAACAGCAGCAATGCCTTCCGAAAGACGGGCATGACATCCCAGAGTCCCTCCTTGGTACTGTCGAACCAGAGCCGCCACTTCACGTCCGGGACCTGGAAGACACGCTCGCCGGTCTCGGGGTCCTGCTGATAGAACTTCGCGTCCGGATTCTCGAACGTCGACGGTGCTTTGCCGTCGTACTCCACCCAGACGTGCACAAGCGAGCTGTTGAAGCGGTACGGTATATCCAGGTGCTCGAATACCGATGCCACGACTACTGCGCGAGCTTTGCAGTCGCCCTCCCCCCGCTCCACAACGCGGGCCGTAGGTGGAAAGTACCATGGCATGCCATGCGTCTCCCAATCGTAGCGGTACGGGATCCTTCGCAGGAGCTCTATCTCGATCTCCAATGGATCCGATGGCAACCCGTCAAGCAACGGCTCCACGACCGCGGGATTAATGTCCGGGTTGAAGACGCGATAGACGCTCACGGCGAGGTAAAACGGATTGGGATACAGCACCAGCAATACCCACAGCGCGATGAGTGGGCCGGTCCGATAGGTGAGCTGGAATCTTACCTTCGGACGTGCGGCTGCGACCGCGCCCTGCAGCGCGGACCGGAACTTCTCGAGGTGATGACTGAACGCGGCCATAGCTACAATTCGGCATTGTAGCACGCACGGCGTTCGAGGCCGGTGCGCATGTGAACAAGCTATCGATCTGCGCGCTGGACGAGATCGGAACTCGACTGCACCTTGCCACCACCCACATTGAAGACCATCTCGATGCCGAGCTCCCGGCACACAGCGGCCTCCGGTATCTCAGCCGCATCACGGCGGTCGCCTCCGTTGGCGAAGACATCAGGCCTGACCAGCCGCAACGTCTCCCTGACCGTCTGGTCCCTGTCGAACGCAACCACAACCTCATCCACATCCCTCAGCCCGCGGAGAATCTCCATTCGTTCTTCAACCGGCATGAAGACGTAACCCTTCTTCCGCATGAGGAAATCGTCTGCATTGACAATCACCACAAGTCGGGTGCCAAGCTGTTTCGCCGCCTGGATCATCCGCAGATGACCAACGTGGAGCGGATCGAACCCGCCGGATACTGCCACCGTTCGTTCCTTCACGCAGCCTCCCTTACGACGCCCTGCGCGGAAGCGCAACTGCAGGGGTATCGTATCATCGGTGGGTACTCGAAGACGAGAGCCATATGCTACTACGACGCCCGCTTATGGATGACACGTCTTACATCGGGATGTATATCGCGCTATAATAGAAAGGTTGACCGTAGGCATACATTCTATATGACGAACAGAGAGGACGGCCCTGGACCCAGGATAGCGGTGATAGGCCTTGGCTACGTGGGTTTGCCACTCGCGGAGGCGTTCTCCCATCACTTTTCCGTGGTCGGAGTGGACGCAGACGCCGTCAGGGTTGAACAACTCCAACACACACACGCCTCCTTACATCTCTCCATTACAACCGATCACGCGGACATTGCGCCCGCGGAGTTCGTCATTATCGCAGTACCCACGCCAGTCACGCGCTTCAATGAGCCGGACTTGAGCTACATCTGCAATGCCGCTGAGAGCATCGGCACGTATCTGCTGAAGGGAACGACGGTTATCCTTGAGTCGACCGTCTACCCCGGCGTCACCGAGGAGGTGATGACACCAATCCTGGAGGCATGTTCCGGCCTTCGCTGCGGACATGACTTCAAGGTCGCTTACTGTCCCGAGCGCATCAATCCGGGAGACCAGGAACACACGGTCGCGAGCAGCACAAAGGTAGTCTCCGGAATCGACGATGAGACGACCGGGCGCGTGGCCGCGCTCTACGGACGTATAGCCGGAAGCGTCTTCAAGGCGCAAAGCATCCGAACTGCTGAGGCGGCAAAGGTCATTGAGAACGTACAGCGGGATCTCAACATCGCCCTGGTTAACGAACTCGCAGTCATCTTCGCCAGAATGGGGCTCGACACACAGGCCGTGCTGGAGGCGGCGGCGACCAAGTGGAACTTCCACCCGTACTCACCGGGGATGGTCGGAGGACATTGCATCCCCGTAGATCCTTACTACCTCGTCTACAAGGCACGGGAGCTTGGCTATCATCCGCAGGTCATACTCGCCGGACGCTCGATCAATGATGCAATGCCTCGATACGTGGCCGACATGACGGTGAGAGGCCTGAACGAAGCAGGAAAGGTGATTCGCTACTCAAGAGTTCTCGTCATGGGGCTGTCCTACAAGGAGAATGTTCCCGACACGAGAGAGTCGCCCTCCATGGATCTCATCCAGGAACTGCGACCCTACGGCTGCGAGATCCTCGCATGGGATCCCCTCATCACCGATCCGCATATCCCCGAGACGACGAAGCGGTTGGCCACAGCGGACGAGATACGTGACTTCGACGCGGTAATCGTCACCGTGGCGCACGAAGAGTTCAGAACACTGTCTCTCGAATCATTGCGTGCGCGCATGCGAAGGCATCCCGTGCTGGGCGACGTCCGTCGCACGTATGATCCGCAAGAGGCACAGAGGCTCGGATTCATCTACAAGACACTGTGAGGTGACGCGTATGCAGAGGCAGATAGCGGTGGTCGGCGCCGGCAATTGGGGCAGGAACCTCGTCCGCAACTTCGCGGAACTGGACGCACTGCATACGGTGTGTGATCAGGACGAGTCGGCCCTCGCCAGACTGAAGCCCATTGAGGGGGTGATGTTCGAGACCGACTTTCGCCTGGTGCTGGGCAACCATGAGGTGAAGGGCATCGTTCTGGCCACACCGGCTCACCTGCACTACCCCATGACCAGAGAGGCGCTTCTTGCGGGTAAGGACGTCTTCGTGGAGAAGCCACTGGCACTGACCGTGGCAGAGGGCATCGAGCTCGTAGACATGGCGGAGAGATCTGGCCTCGTTCTTCTTGTGGGGCACCTGCTGGAGTATCACCCAGCGCTGCACATACTGCGAGAGATGGTGAACAAGGGCGAACTCGGCAAGATCCGGTACATCTACTCGAACCGCCTCAACCTCGGCACGTTGCGTACGGAGGAGAACGTGCTCTGGAGCTTCGCACCACATGACATCGCCGCGATCCTGGGACTGCTCGGCAACGAGATGCCGGTCGAAGTGGCTTCTCACGGCGGGTCATACCTGGATTCGCATATCGCAGACGTGACATTGACGTCTCTGACCTTTCAGGGCGACGTTAGGGCGCATATATTCGTGAGCTGGCTGCATCCGTTCAAGGAGCAGCGACTGGTTGTCATCGGCGAGCGGAAGATGGCGGAGTTCGTAGACACGGATCCGACGGACAAGCTGAAACTGTACGAGCATCAGGTGAACTGGTCCGCACACGTTCCGTATCCTGTGAAGGCGGAGGCGCTGCCAATTCAGTTTGCTCCCGACGAGCCATTGAGGCTTGAGTGCCTCGACTTCCTGCGCTGTATGGAGTCGCGCGAGAGCCCGATCTCGAATGGCACGCGTGCGCTTGAGGTCCTGAAGGTCCTCGCGGCGTGCCAGGAATCGCTCGAGACAGGCGGCGCCAGGGTTCGACTCGACAGAAGAGCAAGGGGCTACTTCGCACACGAGACGGCTATCGTGGAGGAGCCTGCAGACATTGGGGCCGGAACCAGAATCTGGCATTTCACGCACATCATGCCCGAGGTGCATATCGGCCGTGAATGCGTCTTCGGCCAGAACGTGTTTGTGGCGAAGAACGTGCATATCGGCGACAACGTAAAGGTGGAGAACAACGTGTCGGTGTTCGAGGGCGTCACTCTTGAAGACGATGTCTTCTGCGGCCCGTCATGCGTCTTCACGAACGTGATCAATCCGCG
>PWUO01000022.1 GCA_003562555.1 Dehalococcoidia bacterium | reverse complement strand
CTGCAGCGGCCGCAGGAGCCGTGGCCTCCGCATGTAGCTGACAGGCCTACTCCAAGATCATGGGCGCACTGCAGCAGAGAGCGGTCGCGACTGCATGTCCCGCGGCGTCCGATTGGCTCGAACTGCACCAGCACCGTGCCGGTGGCTCCGGTGCCGGTCTGTTCCTGGTCGTGTTCTGACATGTCGGTATGCGGCTCAGGACTCCCGCGCCAGGCTGCCGCCAATGATCAGGCGCTGCACCTCGGAAACCACTTCGTAGATCTGAGTGACCTTTGCATCACGATACAGGCGCTCGATCTCAAGGTCCTTCGTGTATCCGTACGAGCCGTGGATCTGCATCGCCATGTCGGCCACGTCATTTGCCACCTGCGATGCGAACAGCTTGGCGGTTGCCGAGTCCCTGCCGGTCAGACGGGCCTTGTCCTTCAGGTCGGCAGTTCTGTAAGTGAGCCATCGTGCTGCATCGGTCCGCGCGGACATCTCGCCAAGAAGTGACTGGATAGTGGGAAGGTCGGTCATCGGCTTGTCGCGCACCATCCGGTTGCGGGCGTAGTCCAGTGACATCGCCAGCGCGCCGGTGGCGACGCCGACGGACTCGGCTGCAATGCCGATCTGACCCACGTTGATCGCGGTGAGCAGCACGTTGTAGCCCTGCCCCTGCTCGCCCAGCAGATTGGAACGCGGGATACGTACGTCGTTCAGCCTCACGGGGCAGACGTCCTCTCCCCGGATACCCATCGTCTCGAGTTCACCCTCGATCACGAAGCCTTCTGAGTTTGTGTCGACGAGAAATGCGCTCGTCTTGCCGCTGTCATCCTTTGCGAAGATGACGGCGACGCATGCGGATGGTGCCAGCGAGGCGAACGTCTTCTCTCCCGATATGACATATGTGTCGCCGTCGGGTACCGCGGTCGTCGTGATCGCCCTCGGGTCGCTGCCCGTCTGGCCCTCGGTGAAGGCAAACGTGCTGAGTGATTCACCCGAAATCAGCGTCGGCAGGTAGCGGCGTTTCTGCTCGTCGGTGCCAAACCGGAGTATGGATTCCTGTGTCAGGGCGTTGATGGCGATGATGGCGCCAACGGTCATGGAGGCCGCGCAGACCTGCTCGATGGCGAGCACATAGGCCTTGTACCCGAGTCCGGTGCCGCCGTACTCCTCGGGCATATGCAGACCAAACAGGCCGAGCCTTCCCATCTCCTGCGCCAGGTCTGTCGGAAACTCGTTATTCTCGTCGATCGCACGAGCCCTCGTCCTGACCTTTGAAGCGGCGAAACGCTGTGCGGTACTGATAACGTCCCGTTCGTCGTCGTTGAAATCGAAGTCCATTGCGCCGGCGTCCTCCTATGCGACGGGTACGCGCTGTCGGTGTTGCCTGCAAGGTGCAGACGTGCCGGCAGCGCCACGTCGTCGGGCTACTCGTAGGGGTAGTTGGGTGACTTCATTGTCTCGCGGTAGTACCGCATCTCATCATCCGTGATAAGTCCCTGCTTGTGGTAGTGGATCCGCGCCTCCTCCAGAACTCGCTCCACGGCGTCTTCCTGAGACGGTGTGAGCGGCGTTGGTTTGTGGTTGGCGAGTATCTCCTCCATGCGCTCACGTGCGTAGTCGATGCAGGTGCGCTTTCCGGTGGTCATCCACTCCGGATATGTGAGCCGGTCCGCCGTATGGGGTACGTACTGCTCCAGCTTCCACCATTTCCGTGTGTGTGGAGAGCTCATGAAGTGTCCCGGGACAGGGCCCACCTTTTCGATGACGTCGATGGCAAGCGACTCCGTGGACACGGTGACGCCCTCCATGAATCGGCCCACCATACCGGCGAGGTCATCATCCAGTATCGCCTGGAGCGGGTGATGGGTGAGCTCGCCGTGCACACTGCCGTGGAACAGCAGCGTGTTCCCTCCGGATATACCGGCGTTCATCACGCGCATAGCCTTCTCGCACGCGGACTGGAAGTCGGGAACCTTTGCGTTGGGATAGGCCGTGGTGTTGTCAAGTGGTACGCCGTACCACTGCCACATCTGGTTGCACGCGGCGTTGTGGACCGAGATTTCGATCCCGCCGAACGCCGGCGCGCCCGAGGCCATATTCATCGGGGCGGTGAAGTCCTTCACCAGCACACGCGTTCCCGGACGGATCAGTTGTGCGAGCACCAGTCCGGCGATGACCTCGGCGTTGTTGGTCACTATCGCCCCGGCAATGGAAGCCGGAGCCGTCCCGCCCATCACCTGGCCGCCGACCACCCTGAGGCAGAAGCCGGCCTCGACGATTCTGAAGGTGGATTCCACGGCGTCACGGTAGAGGGCGAGCGGTGGCGCCCAGGCGCATGTGCCCAGTATCTCGATACCGACAGCCTTGGCCATCTCGATGGCAAACAACTCGGAGTCGTTCGAGAATCCCACGCACTGGAACTTCGTGGAGCAGCGGATCCGTGCTGCGAGGCTCTCGGGCATTGCCATGCATGAGGGAACTCCCTCAAATCCGAAGTACGGCGTGTACGGAGAGAAGAAATGAACCGTGGGCAGCGCGTCCAGCACGCGCACGGCGTCGTAGTTCTCCTTTCGTGTGGCCTCTCGCGGCTCCCACGACGTGGAGTCGACGGTCTTGTGGCCAGGTGCGACTGCGAGGCAGAGGTTGTTGCCCCCGATCATCAGCGTCTTATTCGGGTCGCGGGCGGGAGCCGGGAAACTGCTTGGTGCCTTGCGCAGACACTCCTCAACCAGTCCCGGAGGGATTCTCACGCGCATGGCGTCATGGTCGACGCGGCAGCCGTGCTGCTCGAACAGTTTGAGAGCCCTCTCGTGCTCGATGTGCACGCCCGTGGTCCAGAGGACCTGAAGTGTCCCCCGGTGAATCTCCTCGACCTGCTCATCGGTGAGCACCTTAAGGGGTGGGAAGCGGCGGGTGAATCCTCTCGTGAATCCCATCTCTCGTTACCTCCCCATCAGCCTTCGTGCAAGCTTCGCTGCACCGGGCGCGGTTGGATCATAGCCGTCGGCGCCGATGGCGTCGGCAAAATCCTGTGTAAGTGCTCCGCCACCAACCATTATCTTGACCGAGTCGCGCAGTCCTTCGGCCTTGAGCCGCTCGATGACCTTACGCTGTTCCGTGGCAGTCATCGTCATCAGTGCGGACATCGCCAGTATGTCCGGTTTATGCATGCGGACGCTCTCAATGAACTCGTCGGCTGTGACGTTGATGCCGACGTCATGGACGGTGAATCCCTCGGCCTGAAGCAGGGTAGCGACCATCGTCTTTCCGATCGTGTGAATGTCGCCGAATACGGTGCCGATGACCACTACACCCGCACTTTCGGTTTTGGCACCCAGGCGCCGCACTTCTTCCTCAATTATGGGAGTCGCTGCGCTCATCGCGTCTGCGCCGCCCACCAGGTCCGGCAGGAACAGGTCGCCACAGTTAAATCCATCACCTATCCGGCGGATCGCGTCGGTCATTACCCCCAGCATCTCCGACGGGTGGATTCCCGCGTCGACGGCCTTTCTCGCCCATTCCGCCGACGCATCGGGATCATAGTCGAGAATCGCCTGCTTAAGATTGCCCAGGATGTCACTGCTCACTGTGCTGGTCCTCCTTACACGTTAGCCCGGGACGCTGCGTGAATGCCATTTGCGTAGCGGCACCCGGGGAAGCTGAGAGTCGTTGCGGCGCACTTCGTCGCGCCGGGAAGTACGCGGCATGATGCATTGTAGGTAAAGCTTTTTGGCTGTGCAATAGCGGTCGGCATAAGGACGCTCAGCGGGTTAGGTGTGCGGACTCGACTTCTCGGCGACATGCCGTTTGATGTAGAATAACGTACCGAATACTGCGTGACGCAGGTACAAGGAGTACGGGCAACATGTCGCAGAGCAAGGCTATTGCTACATCGCGAGTACTGACCGAAGTAGAATCCAAGGAGATGCTCAAGGCCGCGGGCATTCCCGTCGTCGAGACGCGTCTGGCCCGGAATATGAAGGAGGCGGTCGCCATCAGCAGAGAGATGGGCTACCCGGTCGCACTCAAGCTGATGTCCGAGGACGTCGTTCACAAGAGTGATGCAGGTGGAGTCAAACTGGGGCTGCAGAACAACTCTCAGGTTGAGAAGGCGTACTCCGCCATGATGTCCTCCGTGAAGGCGATGTACCCCGGTGCGAAGATCGATGGGGTTTCGGTGCAGCGCATGGCAAAGCCTGGAGTCGAAGTTATCGTTGGTATGAGCAAGGACCCGCAGTTCGGACCCGTGCTGATGTTCGGCCTTGGAGGCGTCCTCGTGGAACTGTTGAAGGATGTCGCGTTCCGCATCGTTCCTGTGGCCAGGATAGATGCGGCTGAGATGATTCGTGAAATAAAGGGCCTGCCGATGCTCCAGGGCTTCCGCGGCAGCAAGCCCTGTGATCTCGAAGCGCTCGAGAAACTGATCGTCGCCGTATCCGACTTCGTGGAGAAGAACCCCCAGGTTAAGGAACTCGATCTGAACCCCGTGTTCGCGTATGAGGATGGCGTCCTGGCTGTCGACGCGCGAGTGGTGGTCGAGAACTAGCAGCTTCAGGCTTGTGACATAACATGGCTCGCCAAATCACCGGCGGGCCATTCTTCTGTAGCTTGAGTGCGCCCTACATCATCGGGCCGCTTGCGTACATGTCCAGAACCTCGCGGTAGGTGGAGTACTCCTGAGTCGTCGGCTGTCCAGAGGCGATCTCGATGAAGCGGCGCAGAAACCTGTCCGCCGCAGCATCGGTGGACTCCGTCCCCTTGATCACTGCCGCTGCGAAGAAGTCGAAGAAATCACGCTCGTTCTCCAACGTGGGGTCGCCGGTCACCTTGATTGTGGGCACTATCGGGGTTCTGAACGCCCCGGGCTGACTGGGGAAGAGCCCGCACACCCCGCCGCCGAGCGAGAAGATGAACACCTGTGAGCCGGCCGCTGCCATTCCCAGGAACATGTAACTAGGCCACGCGGGGGAGTCCATGAGGTAAAGACCCGGTTCGGATGGCCTCTCGGCGTA
The DNA here is from genome assembly GCA_003562555.1 of Dehalococcoidia bacterium. Taxonomy (GTDB): domain Bacteria; phylum Chloroflexota; class Dehalococcoidia; order GIF9; family AB-539-J10; genus SKVJ01. The sequence continues at coordinate 2,541 of PWUO01000022.1, read as the reverse complement.
CTCAAGAACGCCTGTGAGTGGCCGAGTTCCGGTCTTCACCAGTGCACCGAGCGACTTCTCTTCGAGGGTAGTGAGCCCGCTCTGTATGTTGCCGGGTGTCGGTTGTGCGCCGCGGATGTCCACTCCGTAATCTATGATCATGCGTTCGCATCGGTCTACCGTGTCAAGTAGGTCCTTCCTGACCTCCTCGTTCGCTGCACGCCGTGCGAGCAGGTGTTCCGCGCCGATGACCTCGGCCGTCTCGCTGAATATGACGGTACCGCCTGCGTCGATGAGCGTGTCGACGACGTGACCCGTGACGGGATGGCCTGCGGCCGAGGATATGGTGGCCGATCCGCCGCATTTCACTCCCAGGCAAAGCCGCCCGAGCGGCAGAGGGATTCGTGGCTGTAGCGCGGCGTCCGACATCATCGACCGAACTGCCTCCCGTCCCTTGTCGATCGCCTTCTGATAACCACCGCAGGCCTTTGCAGATATGAGTTCGACGGGCGTACCTGCCGCCGCAATCTGCTGTTCAATCACCTCTGGTTCCAGCATGCCACAGCCGATGTCCAAAAGGACTGTGGCCGCGACGTTCGGGTTGGATCCGAGCCCGATCAGCGTCCGCTGTGCGCGCTCGTTGTCCGGCTTGAGACGCAGGCAGCCGTAGTTGTGAAGCATCGGCACGGCACCAGCGGCTGCGTCCGCAATGGCGCAGGCCAGCTCGTTTGCACAGCAGGTAACCGGGATGATGCACACGTAGTTACGTGTACCCGCCCGTCCGTTCGGGCGCTCGTAACCGAGAAACTCCATCTGTCCTCTCCTTGGCCGGCCGGGTTCAGCGTGTTCGCTGCCGCTGCTGAGCCCTGGCCATGGATTGCCTGGCGCGATTCAATACCGACAGGACCTCAAACGGCTGCTCGATAAAGGGGTAGGTCGGAACGCCACGTGGCTCCAGGTACGCCTTCGCCTCCTCCATCCGTTCCTTGATGCCCGAGAAGGTCACGTAGAGCGGTTTGTCCGGGTACTTGTGTGCCATCTCGACAAGGAAGTCGAGCGGCGTCTGGCCAAATTCGTCGACTACTACCAGCACCACGATGCACGCGTCGATGTTCGGATCATCCATGACCGCTTCGATCGCTTCCCGGTGGCTCTTCTCGATGCCATGCACCATCGCCGGTCCCCAGATATCAACCGGGTTGCGCATGCGCAGCCAGTCGGGACCGATCGCCTGCAGGCGCTGCCGGTTCGCCTCCTCTATGTCCGGCACCGCCAACCCCAACCGCTGGTGGCACAGGTCGGTCAGCACGACCAGCATTGCCCCTGATGGGGCCATGAAGCTGACACGGTTCCCCTTCGGCAGTGGCATGAACGAGAGTGCCTTCGCCACCTGGAAGAGGTCAGAATAATCGAGGATCTGTGTGATTCCGGCCTGTCGCATGGCCGCCGAGACCACCCGGTCGTCCGATGCCAGCGCGGCCGTATGTGCGATCGCCGCCTGAGAGCCCTCAGAGGTGGTGCCACCCTTCAGCAGGAACAGGGGCTTCTTTGCCGCCGCCCTGCGGGCAACCTCAAGAAACTTCTGGGGCTCTTTGAAGCTCTCCAGATACATGAAGATCGCCTTGGTGGCGTCATCATCCGCGAGGTACTCCAGCACCTCGGATTCCTCCATGTCGATTTTGTTGCCGAGTCCGACAACGCGGGCGACTCCGAAGTGTTCGCCACTGGTGATGTAGCGTTGTGTGTGAGTTGCGAAGTTTCCGGTCTGCGCGATGTAGGAGATGTTTCCAGGCCGGATCCAGCCGAGAGGGAAGAAGCTCGAGGTGAACTTGTGCGGCGTCGAGATATGGCCTGATGTGTTGGGCCCGATGGCCCGCACCCCAAGTTCCTTAATGGTGCGCTCCAACTCGTGTTGCAGCTCTTCTCCGTGTTCGTCCACCTCCGAGTAGCCACCCGCGGCCAGTACGAAGGTGTTCACGCCCTTCGCAGCAAGCTGGCGGACCACTCCCACAGTCGCGGCGGCCGATACGATGACGACTGCCTGATCGATACCGTCAGGAAGGTCGTCAATGGCCGACGCTACCGGCAGGCCAAGAATCTCTCCGCCCTTGGGGTTGACGAGGTGGATGTGTCCGCCGTATTCGTTGGCCTTCAGGTTGCGGATGATCTCGTGACCGGGTCTGCCCGGTGAGGCGGATGCGCCGATTATGGCGACGCTGTCAGGTGTGAATAGCGAGCTCCATGTGTCCTTCACGCTGCAGTCACTCCTCTCTATTCAATGCGGTCTGGTATTGTACCCGTGAGGACTGGGCTATGCCAGTCCTCACGTAGAGCGCGGACAGGAGGTGACGCGCTCCTGGGCGGGATGAGTGCACGCTCAGTTGCTCAACTCTGGCAGGTCCCTGAAATACTCGAGCGATTCCGGGTTTGAGAGGGCGTCTCTGTTGGTCACGGGTCTCCCGTGGACCACGTTGGTGACGGCGCTCTCGACCTTCTTCATGTTAAGCGTGTAGGGGATGTCGGGCACGGCGATGATCTTCGCGGGGACGTGTCGTGGCGACG
>PWUO01000173.1 GCA_003562555.1 Dehalococcoidia bacterium | reverse complement strand
TACTCCTCGGCGATCTTCTCGCGTTCGAGCTGTGCCAGTCTTCGCAGCGGCATGTCGAGAATCGCCTGCGCCTGCTCATGAGAGAGCTGGAAGCGAGACATAAGATTGTTGCGTGCTGCCTCAACCGTTTCCGAACCCCGGATGACGGCGATAACCTCATCGAGGTGATCCAGTGCGATTTGCAGCCCTTCCAGAATATGAGCCCGTTTCGCGGCCTTGTCGAGCTCGAATCGCGTTCTCCGCGTGATGACGTCCGTACGGAAATCGACGTAGCAGGTAAGCGCCTCGCGCAGATCGATCGTCTGTGGCTTACCGTTCACCAGAGCCACCATGTTGACGTAGTACGTGGTCTGCATCGCGGTGTTCTGGTAGAGGTTGTTCAGGATGCGACCGAGTTGGGCCTCTTTCTTCAGTTCGATGACGACGCGAAGTCCCTCGCGGTCCGACTCATCGCGTACCTCGGCAATTCCGGTGATTCTCTTCTCACGAGACAGCACGGCAATTCGCTCAACGAGTGCCGCCTTGTTCACCTGGAACGGGATCTCGGTGATCACTATCTGCCGCTTGCCGCTCTTACTGGTGATCTCTTCAGCGCGTGCGCGCATGACGATTCTGCCGCGGCCTGTCGTATAGGCGCTTCGGATTCCCTCGGTGCCAAGAACGATGGCTCCCGTGGGGAAGTCCGGGCCCCTGACGAACTGCATCAATTCCTCGCTGGTTCCCAGCGGGTTATCGATGAGATACGCGATCGCATCGCACACCTCGCCGAGGTTGTGCGGGGGTATGTTCGTTGCCATACCGACCGCGATACCGGACGCTCCATTCACGAGGAGGTTCGGCAGACGCGCCGGCAGCACGGACGGTTCTTTCAGCGAGTCGTCGAAATTGGAAACAAAGTCGACCGTGTCCTTATCGATGTCGACGAGCATCTCCATGGCGATAGGGGCGAGTCGCGCCTCCGTATAGCGCATCGCAGCGGGAGGGTCATTATCCACGCTGCCGAAATTGCCCTGGCCATCGACAAGAGGGTGACGCAGGGAGAACTCCTGAGCCATACGCACCATCGCATCGTAGACTGAAGAGTCCCCATGCGGATGGTACTTACCAAGAACCTCACCAACGAGACGAGCACTCTTCTTGTACGCACTGTTCGGGCGCATGCCAAGATCTTCCATGGCGAACAGCACACGCCGCTGAACCGGCTTGAGCCCGTCCCGGGCATCAGGCAACGCCCGGGATACGATCACGCTCATCGCGTAATCCAGGTAGGAGCGTTTCATCTCCTGTTCGATTTCAATTGGCTTGACGAGTCCTATTCCAGTCACTCGAGACTCCCCTCTCCAGCGCGTGGCTCTTCCACCAGCGTGAATCCTTCCAGATAACCTCTGTCCTCATCGTCCGCAAACGGCTCCTCAGAATCACCGTTCCCCAGCCCCCGCAGGGCTGCCGACTTCCGACCCTCATCGACAATCGGCGGCGTCTCGATCGGAGAGGCCCTGCCGGAATGGCCATATAACCGGTCCGCCTGCGTCGGAGGAAACGAGGACTGTCCCACCATCGTGGGGTGCTGATAGTCCTCTCTCACCAGCAACTGCGGCCCTCCTTCCTCCGTAGACAGGATCGTCGCGCTGTAGCGGTTCCCTCCCTGCATCAGCCTGGACAGGCGAATGCCGTATTTCGGCTCAAGTTCACCAAGAACGGTGCCCTCGCCATCATCAACCAGTACCTGCTGGCCTCTTCGACGCAACGTGACGGCTGCACCGATGCCAATCTCAACGATACGATCCATCGCCGCGACGTTGGTCAGCGCCACGACTCCTGTCTTGCCGACCGTTGAGGCGAAGAACTCCCTGCCAAGTGAACGAGCTCTTTCGGACTCGAGTTGCGCGACCCCGCTCCACACCTTGAGACGCTCCAGGTTCTTGGACGCGATACTGTTGCCCGGGTCGATCTCGAGCGTCTTGCGGTACGCTTCTTCAGCCTCGGAGAAGTTACCGAGTTCGATCAGCGCACGCCCAAGACGATTACACGCGGCCACATCATCGGGAAATCGCTCGAGGATGGCCCTGTTTGCAGCCACCGCTTCCTCCCAGCGGCCGTCCACTGCAAGCGCAATGGCATCCTGGGAGATTTTGCGGCTCAACCGCGTCCGTTCTTCTTCCTGCTGCAATGACACGTTCTCTCGGCTCCTGTGCGTTGTCTCAGGCTGCGCCCTTACTCGGCCTGTCGAAACTCTACCTCAAACGCCTTGTGCAGGGCTCGCACTGCGTCCTTGACCCTGTCCTCCAGAATGATACACGTAATTCGGATCTCCGAGGTCGTGATGAGGTGGATATTGATACCCTCATCGGCAAGCGCTCGGAACATCCGCGCGGCATAGCCGGGGGTGTTCTGCATTCCGGTCCCGACGATACTTACCTTGCTCAGCGTCTCATCGCTGGTAACCCTGGTGGCGCCAATTCCCCTGCCCACCGGCTCGACGATCGACAGGGCCTTAACCACATCCGTGCGCGCCACGGTGAACGTGATATCGGTGACGTTATCGAGGCCGGCGTTCTGTACGATCGTATCCACACTTATGTTGGCCCGCGCAAGCGGCTCGAATATCTCCCGGGCGATTCCAGGTTTGTCAGGAACCCCGATTACCATGATCTTCGCGACGTTCGTGTCGTGAGCGATTCCGCTCACCTTGTTTCGCAGTTCCATTGAACCCTCCTTGCAGATGAGCGTGCCCGCGTTATCGCTGTTGCTCGACGCAACCATAATGGGCATTCCATGGGCCTGACCAAGCTCAACCGCTCGTGGCGCCATAACGCTGGCGCCATACGTGGCAAGCTCCAGCATCTCCTCATAGCCAATTCTGTCTATCTTGACCGCCTCAGGCACGATGCGGGGGTCGGCTGAGTACACACCCTCAACATCCGTGTAGATCTCACACACGTGTGCCGCAAGTCCGATTGCAAGGGCCACTGCCGTTGTGTCGGATCCCCCTCTGCCAAGAGTAGTGGTGTCCATCTGGGAGTTGAGCCCCTGGAACCCGGCTACTATCACGGCATTGCCCTTATTCAATTCCTGCAGAATCCTCTGCGGTTCAATCGCCGTGATTCGGGCCTTACTGTACTGGGTATCGGTGTGAATACCCGCCTGCAGTCCCGACAGGCTGACCGCATTGTGCCCCATCGACTTCAGCGTCATGGCCAGGAGCGTGCTTGAGACTATCTCGCCTGTGGACAGCAGGACGTCCATCTCACGTTCGTCAGGCCGCTCCACAAGCTGGTGTGCGAGGGAGATAAGCTCATCGGTGGTATCACCCATGGCCGAAACCACCACGACCATGTCGTTTCCGGCCTCGCGGCCACGAGCGATGCGCGACGCAACGTTTCTGATCCGGTCGGCATCAGCAACGGAACTTCCGCCATATTTCTGTACTATGAGTGACATGTGTCGACCTTTCAGGCGGTTAAGTCCGCCATGAGGCGGTGTCCGTCCTCGACCACAAGGCCGGTACCGGCAGCCTCCGCCTCGGTGAATCGTCCTGCGCCATTAGCTGCTATGCCTGCGCCCCACATAAGAAAGGGCACAGGATCGGCGACGTGCGTCTGCACGAGTATTGGTGTTGGGTGGTCCGGCGCGACGAGCACGCGAACAGCATCACGGGCAAGCGACCGCGCGACGGCAACCATGTTCGCATCAATCCGCTCAATGGCCCGTACCTTATCAGCCACCGAACCATCATGGCCAGCTTCATCCGGCGCCTCGACATGGACCACCACGAGATCATTCGTCTCAAGGGACTGAACCGCTCCGCGAATCTGTGCCCGATAATCGTTCTCGAGATCGCCCGTAACTCCGGGTATCTCGAGTATCTGCATATCGAGCATCTTGCCCAGGCCAAGCAGCAGGTCAACGCCCGAGGTGATAGCCGCACCCAGGCCGAATGTCTCCCGGAAGGAAGGCAGGGGCGGAATCTGTCCGCTACCCCAGAAGAGCCATATCATGTTCGCAGCAGGCTCCCCCCGTGCCACCCGACGCACATTGACCGGGTGATCCTGGAGTACGGCGACCGAACGGTGCATCAGGTCACGTAGCAGCTCGCTTCCACCTCCGCGGGGCAGGTGTTCCGCGATCACGCCACCCGGGATGTCATGCGCAGGAGTGCACGTGGCCTCGAGCGTCTCCTCGTGTCCCCGCAGCTTACATATGTGTCGGTAGCTGATGCCGGGATAGAACGACACCTCGCGGTTGCCAAGCACGTCGTCCAGCGTGATCACAAGTTCGCGCGCTTCCTCATTGCTGATGTAGCCTGAACTGTAACTGTCCATCCGGCCGTCGCGAACGCTCACGAGGTTGCACCTGAAGACCACTTCTCCGTCATCAACGGGAATCCCGATACTTCGCGCCTCGATGGATCCCCGTCCCATGAAGAACACCCGGGGATCATATCCGAGCAGTGACATGCAGGCACAGGCACTGCTTGGTTCCATGCCTTCGGGGACGGTACGAACAACGCCGACCGAGCCCTCACGCGCGAGGGCATCAAGGTGTGGCGTATTCGCGAGTTCGAGGCTGGTCCTGCCTTCATGCGACGTGAGCGGCCAGCCTGCGGCGCCGTCCATAATGAGCACAAGATACTTCATGTTTGCAGTGCGTATTGAAGCACTTTATAATGGCATGGGCAAACGGGGCGTAGCGCAGTCTGGTAGCGCGCAGCGTTCGGGACGCTGAGGCCGGAGGTTCGAGTCCTCTCGCCCCGAGTGCTTCTTCTTCCTTCGTTCGTAACGGCCTTTCTATTCGCGTTGGTCGCCATCCCGGCCTATGGTAAAATGCCCATCAGTCTGCCCTTACATAATGAAGGAGGCGACATGGCGCTGAAGACCCCAGAGCAATACAATGAAGCCCTCAGGAAGCTCCGACCGAACATGTTCAAGTTCGGGCAGCTTATCGAGGACGTGACGACGAATCCCCACACCAAGGGTACGGTTGAAGGACACGCACAGATCTACGCAGCGGCACTTGACCCCAAGACCGCAGACACATTTGCAACTACGTCGCACCTCACAGGTGACCAGATATCCCGCTACCTTGGAGTGCTGCAATCTGCCGACGACATGATTGCGAACTGCAGGATGAAGCGGGAGGCATATCATCTGACTGGAACCTGCACCGGCGGCCGTTGTGCTGGCCACGCGGCCCTTAACACCATGTGGCCCACCACGTGGGATCTCGACCAGGCGCTGGGAACGAAGTATCACGAACGACTCAAGGACTGGCTCCGTTACGCCCAGGACAACGACATCACGGTTTCCGGCGCGCTTACAGACGCCAAGGGCAACCGTGCGCTCACTCCGTCACAGCAGGAAGACCCGGATATGAACGTTCATATCGTCGATGTACGGGACAATGGCATCGTCGTGCGGGGAGCCAAGGTCATGATCTGCGGCACTGCCGCGGCACAGGAGATATTTGTACTTCCGGGCTCGAACTACAAGGAATCGGACAAGGATTTCGCCGTTTCCTTCGTGATTCCGAAGGACGTCGAGGGTCTCACTATCATCGAGGCGCGCCACCCGAGCGATACGCGTGAAGCTGAGGATGGTTTCGACGTTCCTGTGAAGATCGGGGGAATTACGCAAGCATACCTCTTTTTCGAAGATGTATTCGTTCCCAACGAGCGAATCTTCCTCTGCGGTGAGTGTCAGGCAACGGGATCGGTGTTGATGAACTTCATCAGTCCCTATCGCTCCGCCATCGGTGGCTGCGTTGCGGGACAGGGTGATGTCATGGCCGGTGCGGCGGCACTGATCGCGCGCGCCAACGGACTGTCGACTCGCGCATTCAACGAGAAGCTGACACAGATGTACGTCAACAACGAGACGACCTTTGCCGTCGGAGTAGCCGCGGCCGCCCTCGGGAAGAAGCATCCGTCCGGCGCATGGCTGACCAATCCGCTGCTGGCCAATGTGAACAAGGTGCACGTTGCGACGCTCCCGTATGAGACGAAGAGACTGACTCAGGAGATTGCCGGCGGCATCGGCGAGACGGGATGCCTGCCGTCATACGCAGACTTCACCGATCCCAAGCACGGTCACCTCGTTCAGAAATACCTCAAGGCCGCCAGTTCCGCCGAATCCCGTGCCAAGATCGCACGACTCATCGAGTGGCTCACGCTCGGTGCGGGCGTACCCGGCTGCATGCACGGCGGCGGGTCTCCCGAGGGAGCCAAGCTTGTCGTGAGGATGAATGCGGGTCTCGACCAGTCCGTCGATTATGCGCGCCGCCTCATCGGACTCGAGGAGGAGATCGCCGAACCGGCGCCAAAGAAGTAGCACGGCCGAAGGCTGGTCACGGGTAACTCCGACACGCGGCTCGCGGAATGGAACCGGTATGCCGTGGAAAGGGTCTTCTCCCGCGGGCAGCATGAATGCCGAAGATTCGATACCATAGACCGCAACGCTTGGAACTAAGGAGGTAGCAAGACATGGGCAAGTTCCCCTATTTCACCGAGGAACATGAAGCGATCCGAGAGGTCGCACGCGGCGCCGCGGAGGAGTTCAAGAAGACCGCGGAAGAGGCAGACAGGAATCACGATTACAACATGATTCTCAAGAACCTGAGGCGCCTCGCTGAGCTCAACCTGATCGGCATCCACGTCCCGACGGAGTACGGCGGTGAAGGCCTTGATCTCGTGGGACACTACGTGGCTCTTGAGGAGATCGCCAAGGGCTGTCTGTCGACGGCGTTCTCCTTCAACACACAGCGTCTGGGCATGGATGCGATACGCCTCGGCGGGACCGATGAGCAGAAGAAGAAGTATCTCATCCCAGCCTGCAACGGCTCGATAGTGTCGTTCGCGACAACCGAGCCTGAGGCCGGATCCGATGTTGCGGCTATAAAGACCACGGCGGTCAAGGATGGCGACAAGTGGGTTATCAACGGCACGAAGCACTACATCACCAATGCCATCTTTGCCGACACCCATGTCCTGGTCGCCAAGACGAGTCCCGCTGACGCACAGAGACCGGAGTTCACCGCATTCGTAGTCGAGAACGACAACCCGGGCGTCAAGATGGGCAAGGTTGAGGTCAAGATGGGCGCCACGGCAACGCCAACGACCGAGTACTTCCTTGAGGATTGTCGCGTTGGAGATGAGGCGGTGCTCGGCTCCGTTGGTGGCGGAATGCCACTGGCGCTGTCAGCCCTGGAGATCGCCCGAATCGGAATCGGTACCCAGGGACTTGGCCTGATGCAGGCCGCCATGGAACAGGCAATCGCCTACGCTAAGGAGCGCGTGCAGTTCGGCCGCCCCATCCTGAAGAATCAGGCGATCCAATTCCACATCGCGAACATGTCCTCTCGAGTGGAGATCGCACGGAATCTCCTGTTCCACGCTGCATGGCTTAAGGACCAGGGGCTTCCGGCGGGCAAGGAAGCGGCCATCGCCAAGCTGTTCGCGACAGAGGAATGCACCTGGGTATGCAACATGGCGATGAACGTGCTCTGCGGACCGGGTTACACCACCGACTACCCGGTGGAGCGATTCCTGCGAGACACCAAGGTGCTGGAGATGGGAGGCGGCACGTCCGCGATCATGCGCATG
>PWUO01000242.1 GCA_003562555.1 Dehalococcoidia bacterium | reverse complement strand
GGTCGAACCACAGCCCTTCGCATTCCGGACAGTAGTCCAGCTCGATATCGTGGTACTCAACGACGATGAGGTCTGCCTGGCACCTGGGGCACTGCATCGGTATCCTGTGAGTGTATAGCCGCACAGGGAAGCCGTCAAGACTGAGTGTTCGCCAACCCCATCGGGATCAGGGCAACATTGTCAAATACGGGGCTGACTGGCAGGCCCGCGTTCGGTGCAGCGACTGACCTGATGTTGGCCGAGCTAGGCCGGTTTGCGCTCCAGGAGTTCGATCAGGGTATCGTCAGGGCCGAGCAGGAATGAGATGCGGATGCCGGGCCTGAAGTTGGTGATCTCCTGGACGAACTTCACACCCTTCGCCTTGAGCTCGGCAACCGCGGCATCCAAATCATCGGTCACGATGCCAAGGTGCTCCAGTCCGTAGCTGCTTCCAGGCGGAGGAGCATCTACCGAGGGCTTCTCCGCGCGCCCCTTGAAAAAGATGTTGGTGCCGGCGAGATCAGTCGCCACCATCGTGGTGCCGTCTGGAGCGGTACCGATGTTCTTGATGGTGGCGCCGAAGCTGTCCACGAAGAACGCGGCTGCCGCCTCCGGGTCGGGGCTTATGATATGTGCGTGGTCGTATCGATACGTTGCCATCTCGTACTCCTTTCGCTGCAATACTAGGCGTGGAATGGTCGTGGTGTCAACGTGTAATATGTGATTCCCGGGCGCCGGCAGGAGAGTGGCATGTGGTGTGCAGTCAGGACTACGTGAAGCGAGAGGAGATACTGTGGCAGACAAGACGCGTGTACTCATAGTGAACAGGATTGAACGTGAGGCCATCGACATAATCGAGTCGGTATCCGACCAGTTCGAGGTGATCGACGCCTCGGATCTCGCGCGAGCGGAGCGGAACGGCGATTCCTTAGCGAGTGATGAACTTAGTTCGCTGCTTGCGCAGGCGGACATCGTCTACGCGCTGAAGCTGCCGGACCGACTTCTGGAGCGGGCACCACGGCTCAAATGGCTGCAGACCATCTCCACGGGTGTGGACCGGATACTGAGCCCTGAGCTCGGTCGCAGTAACGTGGTAGTCACCAATATGAGTGGCATACACGAGCTGACCATCGCCGAGTTTGTGCTGATGTTGATGCTGATGTTCGTGAAACAGGCGCCCCGGAGCTTCTACCAGCAGATCGAAGGCCGCTGGAAGTGGTTCCCGGTGGACGTGCTTGCGGGCAAGACCATCGGCATTGTCGGAATGGGACGTATCGGGCGGGAGGTGGCGCGCGTGTCGCGATTCTTCGACATGAAGGTCGTTGCCACCAGACGTTCGGCAGCCATCGGCGACGTCGAGGAGAACGTCGATCTGCTGCTGCCGGCGGCACGTCTGCATGAGCTATTGTCGTTAAGCGACTTCGTAGTGCTTTCCCTGCCCCTGACCGAGGAGTCTCGCGGGATGATAGGGGAGGATGAACTGGCCGCCATGAAGCAGTCGGCCCGTCTGATCAACGTGTCGCGCGGCGCCATAGTCGATGAACCGGCGCTGATTCAGGCCCTGCAGGAGGGACGCATCGCGGGTGCGGGACTCGACGTATACTCCGAAGAGCCGTTGCCGCCGGACAGTCCGCTGCGACGGATGCCCAACGTCATCTTCAGCCCTCATGTGTCCGGCGACATCGAGGCGTATGATGTGGGGGCAGCACGACTGTTCGCAGAGAATTTGGGCAGATATCTGTCTGGTGAGCCGCTGCTGAACGTTGTGGACAAGTCGCGGGGTTACTGAACCAATCCAGGCGGAAGGGCTTTGACACTCAGGAAGCGCAGGGTTACACTGCCCTGGTCTTCCGGTTGATGAACCAGGAACAGAAATGGGGGTGTTGCGGTGACGAATCGGGTTTCTATCACGAAGGTAGCTTCAGGGGATGTTGAAGGAGCGGTTCGCAAGGCGGTTGAGCTGACAGGAGGATTCGACCAGCTCATAGGTTCGGGCAGCAGAGGCCTCATCAAGCCGAACCAGTGCAAGCCATCGCCCCGGCACAGTGGTTGCATGACCGACGGCGACGTCGTCGAGGCGGTCACCAGGCTCGTGCTGGAATGTGAACCCGCCTCGGTGGTCATCGGCGACGGTGCGATCGCGGGATACGACTTCGCAGGATTCAGCACGCAGGAGTCGTTTGATTCCTCCGGCGTCACGGACGTGGCCCACAGGCTGGGCGTGGAGCTGCGCAACCTGAACACGGATGCCTTCGAGGAAGTGACGGTGCCCAATTCACTGGTGATGGATACCGTGCGTATCGCGAGGACGGCTTTGGAGAGCGACGTCATCATTAGCATACCCGTCCTGAAGACGCACATCCGCACCCACGCAACGCTCGCACTCAAGAACATGAAGGGCGTGATGCCTGGCGCGGAGAAGCGGAAGAGCCACCGGCTGGGACTGGACATGGCGATTGTGGACCTGTGTGCAGTGGTGAGGCCGCACTATGCGGTGATCGATGCCACGGTGGGAATGGAAGGCTTGTGGCAGGCGCCGCAGGACAGTGTTGACATGGGACTCATCGTTGCGGGCAGCGACGCTCTCTACGTGGATGTCGTTGGCGCTGCCCTGATGGGCATCGATCCTTCACAGATAATGCACTTCCATTACCTGGGTGAACGCGAAGGTAAGCGGGTTGAACTGGATGCCGTCGAGATGGTGGGTGAGCGTCTGGAAGATCACAGGAAGGTGTTCACCACCGGCTTCGACGTCTTTCAGTCACGATATCCCGAGGTCAGCATAGTCCAGGGTGAGTCCGCGTGCAGTGGCTGCACCAATGAGCTTGTGAGCGCTATTACCTACATGAAGCAGGCCGGATACGGCGACCAGATGACGGGTCTTACGGTCGTCATCGGAAACGTGGATGATGCGGGCACGAAAGACAGGGTGGTCGCGCTGGGCAAGTGCGCGGCGGACCTGCCGGGCGCCAGTTCGTACGTGCCGGGATGTCCTCCGAAAGAGGCCGAGATGGTTCGTGCCATCGCAGAGGTATGCGGTGCGGACCCGGACGCAGTCATGGCGACGATGGCCGAGGCCAGGAAGAAACTCTGGGATGCGTCGAGCGATCTGTTGGAACGATAAACTGGGAGCGGAGGAGAAATGAAAGCAGCCTACTACGAAGGGAACAAGCGTTTTTCCATCGGCGAATCGAAGGTGATCCCGCCTGGACCCGGCCAGGCACGCATGGAAGTGGCATACGCCGGAGTGTGTGGAACCGACGTGCACGTGTTCCTCGGTCACATGGATCACAGACTCACTCCACCACAGGTAGTGGGACACGAGGCGGTTGGCACTATCGCCGAAGTCGGGCAGGGCGTCACCGACCTCAAGCCCGGCGACCGTGTCGTCCTACGACCAACAGACGCGTGTGGCACGTGTCCCTCGTGCAAGAGGGGACACATCAACATCTGTCCCAAGTTGAATTTCATCGGTATCACGTCCGCGGGAGCGTTTCAGGGATCGTGGACTGTGCCGGCACACCTGCTTCACAAACTTCCTGACGATGTCAACATGGTGCACGCAGCACTCATCGAGCCGCTCGCGGTTGCAACTCACGATGTTCGTTACGGGCAGGTAACTGCCGGGGACTTCTGCGTCATACTGGGAGCCGGTCCGATAGGTATGCTTGAGGCTCTTGTGTGCCGGGAGAAGGGTGCCACAGTGGTGGTCTCCGAGGTCAATGCATCGAGAGTGAAACTGGCCAGGGAACTCGGCTTCGATGTGGTCAACCCTTCCGAGACCGATCTGGTGAAGTATGTGTTCGACCAGACCGGCGGCGCAGGTGCAGACGTCGTCTTCGAGGTGACGGGCACGCAGGCCGGCGCGGATATGATGACGAAGCTGCCCAGGACTGGCGGAAGGATCGTTATCGTGGCGATATTCGCCGATCCGATGATGGTGGACTTGAGGGCCATACTCTGGCGCGAGTACACCGTTATTGGCGCGCGGAACTACGTTAAGGAAGACTACGATGAGGCCATCCGCCTCGTGGTGGAGGGCAACCTGCCGCTGGAGAAGCTGGTGTCCGACATTCGCCCGGTGAGCAGGATACAGGAGACCTTCGAGGAGATCGTCGGTGGTAAGGCGGACTTCATGAAGGTCCTCATCGATTCATCTGCGGACTAGGCGACATCTCCGCAGAAAGAAGAGCACTGCGGTATCTCCCGGGCGATCTGTCTCAGACCCCCTTAGCCCGGGAGAGTTCGTCCTTGACCCTGTTGACGTGCTGTTCTGTCTCACGCTGCAGATTCGACATAAGCCTCTGCGCGTTGCTGCCCTGTGGCTCCAGCTGTTCGAAGAATCTGCGCTCGATGAGCGCAGTCTCGATGAAGTAGGCCAGGGACAGGGCCGTGGCGAACGCAATGCCATTGCGTCGCGCGACCTCTTCCTGATCTTTGACGTACCTGATGAAGGATTGTATCGACTCTCTTCGGAACCGACTGCCCTTCGTATCCTCACTCGTCTCGCGCGTGCTCAGTGCCTCGATCCAGGTGGCGTGACGATACTCGGCGGACGCCAGTTCGAGCCAGAAGGCGTCATTGTCGCGATGCTGACGAGCATACTCCTCGTACAGCGCGGCAATAGCTCGCTCGTTTGCTGCGAGCAACTCCAGTGAGGAGGGCGTTGCCCTGTGTAGAGATTGCCCGTCTGTCATGCCAGCCATCTCGTGATGGCATTATGCGTGCCCAGTTTTGTGTTTGCAAGGCACTCGTTGGGATCTCCTTGCTGTGATCGCCACTCAGGCAGGGAAACCGCTGTGTTAGAATTGCCGCCACTTGTTCCCCTCAGCCTTTTCGGGCTCAGAATGCAAGTTGGATTGCTGCATACCGGAGGTCAGGTACGACTATGGCCATGTCAGAGAACGTCCGTCAACAGATGGTCGAGGGTTCGTGGATACGGCGCATGTTCGAGGAGGGCGCATCACTCAAGGCGTTGCACGGTGCTGACCGGATCTGTGATCTCTCGCTTGGTAATCCACTCGTGGAGCCTCCGCATGAATTCTACACGGAGCTTCGTCGACTGGCCGAGCATCCGATTCCGGGGATGCACCGCTACATGGCCAATGCGGGCTACGAGGAGACCAGGGCGGCAGTGGCTCAGGAGTTGCAGCGGGAGACTGGCGTTAGTGTCACATCGCGCGATGTCCTGATGACGTGTGGCGCATCGGGCGCCATGAATGTGGTCCTTAAGGCGCTTCTCAATCCCGGCGAAGAGGTGATAATCCTTGCCCCGTACTTCGTCGAATTCCTGGGTTACGTCGATAACCATGGTGGCAAACCGCGCGTGGTACGGTGTGAACGCGACTTCCTGCCGGACATGGAGCAGCTCGAAGCGGCAATCGGACCGCAGACGAAGGCAGTCGTCGTCAATTCACCGAACAACCCCACCGGGATCGTGTACCCCGAGGGTACCATTCGCGCCATTGGC
The DNA here is from genome assembly GCA_003562555.1 of Dehalococcoidia bacterium. Classification (GTDB taxonomy): domain Bacteria; phylum Chloroflexota; class Dehalococcoidia; order GIF9; family AB-539-J10; genus SKVJ01. The sequence continues at coordinate 2,153 of PWUO01000242.1, read as the reverse complement.
GATCTGCTTGCACGGAAGGAATCTGAGCTGGGCCGACAGATCTATCTCATCAGTGACGAGCCGTATCGCCGCATTCTGTTCGATGGGCTCCTCCCGGTGTCGGTCTTTCAGCACTACCACAACAGCATCGTGGTGACGTCACATTCCAAGGACCTTGCGTTGCCTGGAGAGCGAATCGGGTACGCCGCACTGAATCCCGAGAGCGACGAACATGATGATCTTATGGCCGGGTTCATACACTGCAATCGTGTGCTTGGCTTCGTGAACGCGCCGGCGATGATGCAGCACCTCGTGCGCAATCTGCAGCACGTGACCGTTTCGGTGTCCGATTACGAACGAAAGCGCGATCTACTGTACGGAGAACTGACAGGAATGGGTTATCACGTTGTCCGTCCCCAAGGGGCGTTCTATATGTTTCCCAAGGCACCGACGGAGGATGACGTCGAGTTTGTACGCGAATTGTTAAGTTTGCTGATCCTTGTCGTGCCTGGCCGCGGTTTCGGTGCTCCAGGCTACTTCAGGATCTCATACTGCGTGAACGACCGCACACTCGAGGCGTCTCTCGAGGGATTCCGGAAGGCCGCAGTGAGTTATGGTCTGGCGCGGTAGGCTTAGAGTTCTGCAATGGTGACACCGTCGCCACCCTCGCCCTTCTCCCCGGGGCGGAAGGAGCTCACCAGCCGGTGGGACGAGAGATACTCACGCACGATGTTGCGCACTGTGCCCGTACCAAATCCGTGGATAATGCGTACGCTCTGAAGGTGCGCCATCGTTGCCGCATTGAAATAGGAGTCGAGCGCTGGTTCGATCTCGTCGGCCCTCTTGCCTCTGAGGTCGAGCTCCTGCGGGACCGCGCGATCCAGCTTCTTTAGCTTGACCGAAACTGATCCCTCGTCGCGATGTACGGTGCCGGCGACCTTGTCCACGCTGTCGACACCCAGCCAGAGTCGCACAGAGCCGCACTGTACCTCCACCTGGAAGGACTTCTCTGAAACGGACACGACCCTGGCATCGGTAGAAGTACCACGAACGCGCACGATGTCTCCCGGTCGGATATCGTCGTCAACCGTCACATTGTCGTGGCCTTCTGCTGGCGGAGGAGCAGGTACTTCGAGTGCCTCGGATCGCAGCTTCTCCTGTACCACTCCGAGGGTGGTTCGTGCACGCTCCAGTTGTTCCTTGTTGCGTGCGCGCTTCAGTTCTGACGACACGTCTCGTATCTGCCGGTGAAGGGCTGCCGCCTCCCTCGCGACCGAATCGCGTGCCTCGCGTGCTGCCTCACGGTCCTCCGTCTGGAGGCGGGCGAGTTCCGATTCAAGCGAGGTCCTGAGGTTCTCCACGACCGCTATCTCGTCGCTGAGCGATGACTTCAGATCGTCGATCGACCTCTGCTCGGCCTCGAGGTCGCTCAGAAGTTCGGACAGATCACGCTCGGCCTTCGGCATCATTTGTCGTGCGGTTTCGACAAGGTGCTCGGGCAGTCCCAGCCGTTCCGCGGTAGCCAGCGCGTTGCTCACGCCCGGGAAGCCCATCTGTAGTCTGTAGGTGGGGCGCCTCGTTACCGGTTCGAATTCAAGCGACGCGTTCTGCAATCCGGGTGTCGCATGCGCGAATACCTTGACGTCCGTGTAGTGGGTGGCCGCGAGCGTAAGTGCGCCGGTATCGAGAAAGTGTTGCAGCAGTGAGCGCGCCAGTGCGGAACCCTCGGCCGGATCCGTGGCCGACCCCGGCTCATCGAGCAGCACCAGGCTCCGATCGGTGGCATTACTCACTATGCGCACCAGGTTGCCTATATGCCAACTGAAGGTCGAAAGCGTTTGTTCGATGCTCTGCTCATCGCCGATGTCGGCGAATAACTGGTCGAATACCGGCAACACGGTCCCCTCCGCCACGGGGATAGGGAGGCCTGATTGTGCCATGGCGGAGAGAAGTCCTACCGTCTTGAGGAGAACGGTCTTTCCCCCAGTGTTCGGACCGGTGACTACGAGCACACGGAATCCGTCGCCCAGCTTGAGCGACAGCGGCACCGCATCCGGGCCGAGCAGGGGGTGTCGCGCCTGCCGCAGATCGATCAGAGTCCCCTGCCCCTTCCTGCTGCGCTCGTCAAGCAGAATCGGCTCGATCGCGCGTACCTCGGCGGCATAGCGCGCCTT
>PWUO01000010.1 GCA_003562555.1 Dehalococcoidia bacterium | reverse complement strand
TCACAAACCACTCGGGAAGTGTTGCCAACAAGTTGACACGGCATACGAATCACCGACACCATCTGTTCAAGCGTTATCTCTGTAGTCACATGAATCTCCTCGATCACGCTCGTGATTGCTTCGGTCTACACTACGCATCTCGGCAGGTCAAATGCCTCCGCATACTGGCAGTCACATTGGCCGCCGCGTGTACGAGCCAAGGCGAATACCGATTCACGCTGCAAGTAGGCTCGGCCCAAGAACACCTGTGATTGATAACTCGATAGAGCCAGCCACTTCCGTTCAACATCACGCGATGAAAGACGAACAAGAACCCGTGCCGCAAAATGGATGTTGTTCCACGGCTGCTCGTATCCAAGGATAGTCGAACTATTCTTGAAAGCTCTAACTGCTTCAGCCGAAATCGTTGCATGATCCTGATGCACATCATCCAGACATGGAGCAACAACCAACTCAGGTCGAAAGTCTCGACGCAACGCTATCAATGTCTCCAGAATTGCCTGCCGATGTGAAGAGAAGCTACGAACCGTGTAGTTGAACACCGTCACGTCAGCAATGCCCAACACGGCGGCTGCCAATCGGAACTCGCGCTCCAGAGTGTTCCGAGGCCATCCGGCAGGAAGGGAGTCTGAACAAATGGAGAAAACTACCCAGAGAAACCGGTGTGTGCCAGTTGACTGCAGTCTGGCAACCAAGCCTCCTGCTCCAATCTCTACATCATCTGTGTGAGGGGACAGGAGAAGAACTCTCATGACTCAGCCTCGTCGGCGCTGGATCCGTGGATTGCTGATACCTGCAAGGACGTTCGCAAGCGCAGTAGTAAGCAGCGTACGAGCAGAAGTGCCACCCGCGGGATGTAGTGACAGTATCGTATGCTCGAGGTTTGTCCTGCATTGACGATCAAAGGTGCCGGGATTTCAATCATGGGAACATCCAAGATAACCAAGCGGGTTATCAGGTCGTTGCAGTATCCGTAGTTCGGGTATACAGCACTTAGGTCCAGTTTCTCCAAAGTCTGCCGCGACATAGCCGTGTACCCGTTCTGTGGATCAGTAATGGCCGTAGTTCCGATTGCTATGGCCGTTAGCCAGCGCAGCAAGAAATTGCCAATCACGCGCCATCTAGACATACCTCGATGATGTCCGCGCACAACCATCCGAGTCCCTTTACAGTAGCCGGCACGTCCGTCGACTACCGGATCCATAACCGCCGGAAGCAAGTGCGGATCCATCTGGTTGTCACCCGCCATCACTACAGCCATATCCATACCGTCCGCCAGACATCGCCTGTACCCGCTGACGATGGCAGCGCCAACACCACGATTCCGCGCGTGTGAGTGGAGACGAATACGGCCATCTGAGGACACCCAACGACTGGCAATCTTCCTGGTGCGGTCAGTGCTGCAGTCATCGATCACGTACACGCCATCCACGCAGTCCGGCATTCTCGCGAGGACGGCTCCGATGTACCGTTCCTCGTTGTATGCGGGGACTACCACCCCTACTCGCTTACCTCTGTACATGTCTCACTCCGTGACCGACCGCACCAGGGCGGAAGAGGACTGACTTCGTGACTCACCCGATACATGAAGTCACGAAACAGTCATACTATACATATTGTATCCACGCAATGATAGTTCGTCTACGACCATTGCCGCAAATACGCCTTCAATTTGGATGCATATCACAGCTAACCTCGCCCCTAAGTCCCGGTACTATTTCATGCCTCCTTTCACGCGGCTGCCACTGCACAATTCCCGGCCGAGCCGTCGCCTCACGTTGGGGCCACCTGCTTTACAACTCCACAGCTGCAGGTCGGCGCCACCTCGATCAGCCCATTTGACAACATCGGCCTCACGCCCTACTATTGCGCGCATTATCGCGACGGATGGTGACACCGTTGCCCCTGGGTGAGTGCAGGATTCAATATCGCGCGGGGCACACGGAGATGGAGGGCAAACGAGGGGAGGAGGCGTCGCAACCAACTCACGGCCGAAAGGCTCCTGCCGCCACCAGCGGGTTGAACTCCCCGTTCCGCACACCAGACGACGCAGACTTGCCACTGGCGTACAATTCCGCAGGATGACTGTGAGAACTTATCCGCCTGCAGACGGAAAAGGAGGCTGCAATGATCGACATACTGCTTATCATCAGGGCGATTCTGGTGGTGCTGTTTCTGCTCGGACTGATTTTTCGTTTCATCGTACGGCCGCTGCTCTTGATCCTGCTTGTGGTTGGCGTGATTCTGCTGCTCGCATGGGTCTGGCAACGCGGTTTGTTGCCGTTCTAGCAGCCCACTGATTGTAGTATCCACAGGTCGTATGGCCTTGGAGTGATGGTCAATAGGGAGGAAGAAGATGACGGAGAAGCGACCCACTGACGCTAAGAAGAGAAAGCAGACCCATTTCATCCCCACGAAGCGGCTCAAGCACTACGATGTGATCGGTGGCAACGAACAGTTGCTGGGCCGGGTGGAGCAGATCATCGTGGACATGTGCTCCGGCCGCGTGGCCTACTACCTTGTGTCCACCGAGGGCATCGCCAGGCTTCACGACAGGTGGCTGGCCATGCCACCCGAGATCCTCACCTGGTATCCAGAGAAGCTCCGCTTCACTACGCCCGTCCTGCCCACGGAACTGGCAGATGCGCCCAGCATACCGAAGGCCGACTGGCCCGACACGGTTCTGGCCGAGTTGGAGAACGTGGATGAGACGATGGCGAGGCTGGACAGCATCTGTGCCTACTACAGCGTCACGCCGTACCGGGTGCACCCGCGACGCGACGAGCTGCGGCCACAGGCGCCCGCACTCGCGGACTTCCTGCCGGTGAGCCACCTGAGGTACTACGATGTGACCAACGACGCCGGTGAGGACCTCGGACAGGTGCAGGAGTTCATCCTGGATATGGCCGCAGACCAGATCGCCTACGTCGTGGTTTCCTTCGGCGGCATCCTCGGATTCAGCGATAAGTGGATCGCGATGCCCTTCGGCATCCTGACATGGCAGCCCGAGACGCACAAGCTGAAACTGGACGCACCGAAGTCGGTGCTGGAGAACGCACCTGGTATCAATAAGGACGACTGGCCGGACAAGTTCCTCAGCGACCTCGCGGACGAGGAGGAGCACGCCGCATGGCTGGAGATGGTCTACGCCTGCTTCAGTTGCCCACCCTACTGGGTCTACTGACCCTCAGCAGCAACGCACAGGGGGCGCTCCGTGTCGGAGCGCCCCCTGTTTTCAACCACTCTCACTTTCAGATCATTGGTGGAGGCGGGGGAGAGTTGAACTCCCCGTCCAGAAAAAGGTTGCCAGAATATGCTACAGGCTTAGTCGGTCGCCATATTGTCGCCTGACCATCGTCCACCGACCGAGTCCGGCCAGGCCATCCGGCTCATCTTTCCCGGGCTTCGCCGGCACTTCACCCGGGGCATCCCGGCATTTCGTCGCTCACTCCCAACCCACCGGGAAGAGATCGGGGTGAACGCGCAGCCTTAGTTAGGCCGCGACGGGAACTAGATCGTTCTCGTTTGTTTTTTGCCACCTGTTTTGTGAGGTGGATGGCACCTCAGCCTGCAATCCTGTAGGCCCTTCCCTGTCGAACCCGCGCGCCCCCAATACAACCGGCCTCAATATCCGTCGGCGGCGAACCTCACCTCCTCCGCGCTTTCACCACGCGGTCCAGTTCCCTTTCCTCATCACGCCGTGCGATAGCTTCGCGCTTATCGTACTGCTTCTTGCCGCGTCCAACCGCCAGCGCCACTTTAGCGACGCCACGCTTAATGTACAGCCGAACGGGAACCAGCGTCAAACTCTTCTGCTTCGTCAGGACCTCAAGCTCGCTGATCTCCTTGCGGTGCAGCAGCAGCTTGCGCCGTCGCCCCGGCTCATGTCCGTGAAAGCTGGCGGCATCGTACGGAGAGATGTGCGAGTTCATCAGCCAGACCTCGCCGTCCTCTACCCTGGCGTAGGCGTCCTTCAGGTTCACGCGACCGGCCCGGATGGACTTGATCTCGGAGCCCATGAGGGCGAGGCCGGCCTCATAGGTTTCGCCGATAACATAGTCATGGTATGCTTTGCGATTAACAGTGATAGTGCGCGATTCGCCACTCATACGCGCATTCTACCGCACCGGGAGAATATGAAGAAGGCCGGCGGCCGGTGAACAAGCGGGATGTAGCAACCCAGGCCATCATTCTGGCTACCATAGTGGCGATAGTCGTCGGCCTCTCCAGTCTCATTCCTCACCTGCGCCCGGAACGGTTCGCTCCCGTGGCACTTCCCGCATCCCCTCAGATGGCACCTGCTCAACTTCACGTCTACGTATCTGGAGCGGTCTCACACCCGGGAATCTACACGCTGCTCGAATCGAGCTCCCTTGGAGACATACTCGAACTGGTACACGCGAGAAGCGACGGATCAGCCTCCCGAATCGACATCATCATAGATGATGCGCCAGGACAGCGCACTCCGCAGAGGATCGACCTCAATCACGCGGACCCGTGGCTGCTGGAGGCGCTCCCAGGCATCGGACCCGAGCGGGCACAGGCGATAGTGGAACACCGGATGCAGCGCGGCCCGTTCAATAGTACCGCGGAACTGACCCTCGTTCCCGGCATTGGAACCGCCACGTATGAAGGATTGAAGGAGTTCGTCACCGTGACACTCTGACGACTTCGGGTATGTGGTTACTCGCCGGAAGCTGTGCATTCATTACCGGTGTGGCGCTGAACGCCACGCAGAACCCCCTTTGGCTCGCACTCCTCTGTCCACCGCTCGCGTTCACCTTTCTGCTCTCCCGCCGCACTCGGCTTACTGTTGTCCTACTGGTCACCGTCACCATTGTGTGTGCGCTCCTGGGCGCACTCCGCCAGGAGCAGGCGCTGCCTGTCGAAGGCGCACATCTCATCTCACATTTCAACGAATCAGGCGCGGTAGTCCTGCACGCCACTGTGGCGGAAGAGCCGGATTACGGCGGCAGCTACACACAAGTCCTGTTAAACCACATCCGTGTGGAGAAAGACGAGTTGTTGCTGCCAGTGAAGGGAAAGGTGCTGATCACGACGTCCGACCCACGCCCGCTCCACTACGGCGATACGGTACTGCTTCGCGTGGCACTTGAGACTCCACCGAAGCTGGGGGAGTTCGACTACGCAGGGCATCTTGCCCTGAGAGGAATCTACTCCACGGCATTTTGTGCAACCTTGAAGGTTACCCAATCCGAAGACAATGACATCCGGGCCAGACTCCTTGCGCTGAACAGCAGGATGGGAAAGGCCATCGGGTCCGTCCTCCCCGAACCGGAAGCCTCGCTGGCTCAATCCATACTTCTGGGCAGGCGCGGCGGACTATCGGACTCACTCTCCCACGCCTTCGTACGTACCGGCACTGCGCATCTACTGGCCATCTCCGGACTGCACCTCGGCATTCTCGTCGCCACGGCGGTGACCATCCTGCTGGCAGTGATTGGTCGCCGCCATTACCTCTACGTCTGGCTCGCACTGCTCGCGCTGTGGACGTATGCAGTGTTCACAGGATTGAGGCCACCGGTAGTACGAGCGGCACTCATGGCCACCACATTCCTGGTAGCGGAGTTGGCGGGTCGGCAGCGACACGGACCCACGGCACTCGCGTTGGCTGCTGCCATCATGGTCGGCATCGACCCACAACTCATGTGGCAGACATCGTTCCAGTTAAGCGTGCTCGCAATGAGCGGCCTCATCCTGTTGTACCGTCCGATCCAGGCTGGACTGGCGGAGCTGGCAGCCCTGGGTGAGCGCAGGATGCGATTACCGGTGGGAGGCAGCGATGTGGTCAGAGACATTACGTCGGCAACGCTGGCAGCCACCATCGCCATATGGCCCGTGGCAGCACTCACTTTCGGAGAGGTATCCCTGATCGGGATTCCGGTGTCGGTACTGACAATTCCGTTGTTACCCATCGCATTGGGATCGGCCGCGATCGCAGGAGGAATCGCCCTGTTCTCAACCGTGCTCGCAATGCCTTTCGCATGGGTCGCCTGGCTTTTCCTCACCAGTATTGTGAAGCTCGTTGAGCTATTCTCACAGGTGCCATTTGCCATGGTTGAATATCGGGCAGATGTGGGATGGCTTCTGGCGGGATACTACGCAATGCTGTGTGCAACATCTGTGATATGGCAACGGCTGGCACGATCGACACACGGCACTTACCAGAGTCCCACGTCAGAGGGCATCGAAGACGCTTCTCCACACAGGCTACGATGGGCACTACCCCCTCTCCTGTTGATGGCCGTGCTGATCTGGTCCGCAGTTCTGGCCTCCCCGGACGGGAAGATGCATGTCATCTTCCTGGACGTGGGACAGGGCGACTCCGCGCTGATCGTTTCTCCCACCGGACGGACCGTGCTCATAGATGGAGGTCTCGACGGACGGACTACGGGGGCGCTCATTGACAACCACGTGCCGTTCTGGAACCGAAAGATCGATATAGTAATTGCGACTCATCCTCACGCAGATCACATCAGTGGACTGATCAATGTGGTTGACCGCTTCACGGTGGGCGTTGCCCTTGAGTCTTGCGGCGATTCCAGCACTGTGATTCAGGACGAGTGGAACAGGCGCGTTCAGGAGGCTTCCGTCGACCCGGTGTGCGTAATTAAGGGACAGGAGCTGCTGCTTAAGGACGGCGTGCACATCCAGGTACTGAATCCAACGGTAGAACCCCTGAGTGGGACCATCGATGATATCGACAACAATGGGATCGTCGCACGAATCTCGTACGGAGAGATGTCTTTCCTGTTCACCGCAGACATCATGCACGAGACGGAGCTACTCCTCGTTCACACTTCGTCGCCGCTTCTGGACTGCGATGTGCTCAAGGTTGCTCACCACGGAAGCTCGAGTTCGTCGACCGCGCAGTTTCTGGCTGCAGTGGCCCCGGCAGTGGCGGTGATATCGGCCGGAGAGGACAACCGTTACGGGCATCCGCACCAGGAGGTCGTGGAACGTCTCATTGCGACAGGAGCAGAGGTGCTCACAACCGCTGAACATGGCACCCTAGAATTCGTCACTGACGGACGCGAGTTGTGGGTCCGTACCGAGCGCCCCGGGACGCACACCCTGCATGAGTAAGGGCCACTACCTCCCCAGCCAGCCACCGTCGACCGGCAGGACCGTGCCGTGCACGTAGGATGACGCATCGGATGCGAGGAAGACGGCCGCACCGGCCATGTCCTCCGGCAGTCCCCACCTGCCCGCAGGCACCCGGTCCAGGATGAACCGGTTCGTCTGGGGGTCCGCCCGCAACTCGGGGTTGATCTCCGTGGCGATGTACCCCGGGGCGATGGCATTCACGTTGACGCCCCTGCCGGCCCACTCATTGGCCAGCGCCTTGGTGAGTTGTCCGATGGCGCCCTTGCTCGCCGTGTAGCTGGGGATGTTCATCCCGCCGTGGAACGTCATCATGGACGCCGTGAACACTATCTTGCCGTAGACACGCGACAGCATGTCGCGCCCTATCTCGCGGGCAAGGATGAAGTGGGACGACAGGTTGGTCTCGATTATCCGGTCCCATATCTCATCCGCATGGTCCACCGCCGGCGTGCGCCTGATGATACCCGCGTTGTTGAACAGTA
>PWUO01000253.1 GCA_003562555.1 Dehalococcoidia bacterium | reverse complement strand
CGTTCATCGAGCACGAAGTCGGCAAGGACGAGATACGAGCCATCTCGAGGGATCTGGGTTTATCGGGATGGGACCGGCCAAGCATGGCATGCCTCGCATCACGGTTCCCTCACGGATACGCGGTCTCGTCACCGCGGGTCGAGCGGGTGGGCCATGCCGAGGAATACCTGCGGTCACTTGGCTTCGTGAAGGTACGGGTCCGCCACTTCCCGTACGACCTGGCGCTGGTGGAGGTTGAGGACCTCACGCGTGCGATTCAGATGCGCAGCGACATCTCCTCTCATCTGCGCGATCTTGGATTCGACTTCGTAGCACTCGACATGGAGGACTTTGCGAGCGGCAAAATGAATCGCACCGCAAGCATGTGACGCAGTCACCACGCACATGCCCGTATGTGTTGTGGCGCTCACCGCGCTGGGTCCGGTGTACTACGCCACAACCACCGCTGATTAGCGCAACAAACTGCTGTTCCGGTGTAACCAACAACGGGCTGCCGTCGTTATACGGTCAGGACATCAGAGAGGAGCCGCATGATACTCGACCAGTCGCTGTCCTTCCTCGCCAACTGGTTCTCCAATCCCAATCTCGCCGGGATGGGTCTGGCCATCCTCCTTGGCGTCTTCTGGTATGCGTTGTACCTGCCTCCGCTGCGTGGCTACGCGTTTCTATGGGGCGTAGGTGTGGTAGCGGCGATTCTCACCCTGCTGGCGATTGTCATGATACAGATGCCGCTCCAGGCACTTGTAGGAATGCTCCTCAGTCGCGCGTTCCAACCTGACACGCTCACAAGGTGGCTCTATATCCTGGGCCTTCCCCAGATACTCCTGAGCGGATTCGTGCAGGAGGCGGCGAAGCTGGTACCGATTCTCTACGTCTGGCACCGAGCCGATCGCTATCTGGACCCCAAGGTGGGACTCATCATCGGCGCAACTGCAGGCTTGGGATTCGGCGTCTTCGAAGCCATGTGGGTGATGAACCAGGCGTACGCTGCAGGCTGGTCGTGGTCGGTCGTCGGAGCGGCGGGATTCTCAGGTCTGATGCCCGTGTGGGAGCGCTTCTTCACGGTGGGCGGACACATCGCCTTCTCGGCACTGGCAGGCTACGGTCTCGCACGCGAGCGTGGCTGGATCTTCTTCCTCATCGCCGCGGGCCTTCACAGCATGCTGAACTACACCGTCGTAATGCTGCAGGCAGGTCTCATATCGATCACCACGCTGGAGATACTGATCGCGCTGCTTGCCGTAGGCGTGACAGGCTGGGTGATGTACCTGCGCCACACCGGTTACAAAGCGCCCTGGGCCGCGGGCGGCTACCGGAAGCGACTGCATCTCGGCAAGGAGCCGAGAGAATACGTGAACAAGTGACCGAGGACTGTAAGCGCGATGGACGAAATCAGGTACAGGGCGATCGGCACGGTGCGCTCTCCGTTCACACCTGACGGTGACCAATCCTTGCCGCATATCGACGCACGGGGTGTGGTGAGCACGATCGAGGTCTTTCCCGAGTACATGGCGGGGTTGAGGGACATCGAGGGATTCTCTCACATCATCCTCATTTGTCACCTGCATCTCAGCCGGGACTACGCACTTGAGGTCACGCCACCTTCAGATACCGTACCCCACGGGGTCTTCGCCACCAGGTCCCCGAGGCGACCGAATCCGATCAGCCTCACTGTCGTGAGACTCAATGAGGTGGACGGCAACTTCCTCCACGTGTCTGACCTTGACCTGGTGGACGGAACGCCGGTGCTCGACATCAAGCCCTACACGGACTGTATTGGAAGACAAGAGAAGGTGCACTCAGGATGGATGCAGTCGCGTGACAAACGTTGAACGGCTGAACTGCCGGGAGCGTGCACACCCGAGAGGAAGGAAAGATGAGAACTGGAGTTGACGCTGATACACGAGCTGCGGCTGCATGGGAGGGAATAGGAGTCGTCTTCATCCTGGGAATCGGCGCCGTGCTGCACTTCTTGTTCGCCTGGAGCGGCAATTCGCCACTGGTCGCACCGTTCGCGGCAATCAACGAGAGCGTGTGGGAACACCTGAAGATGGCATTCTGGCCTGCGTGCGTCTGGGCGCTGCTGGAGCGTGGCCCCCTCAACAGCCGGGTCAACAACTTTCCGCTTGCGAAGGCAACGAGCGTCATCCTCATGCCACTGATCATTATCGGACTCTTCTACGGTTACACGGGCATCCTTGGTGAGAACGTACTCTTCCTGGACATCACTATATTTGTCGTTGCCGTGGTGGCTGGCCAGTACGTGAGCTTCAGGCTGCTCACCGGGGACGAACGTAGCCCTGTTCTCAACCTCATCGCACCGATCGCCATTATCGTGCTGGCAATTCTGTTCATCGTGTTCACCTTTTCACCCCCTCAGGCGACTCTGTTCCAGGACAGCATCACAGGACGATTCGGCATGCCTTAGCGCCACCTCACCACGCGACCCCAGGGTGCGCCCGGGTATTTGACAGCCATCCCTCGCGGACCTACTCTTGCCACAAGGGAAGTGCGTCAGGTGAAGAGTCAATGGATTGCCGCTATAGCCGTGTCCTCTCTTTGTGCACTGTTGCTGCTCGGGGGATGCGCGATGTTCTCCGACAGTAGCGACGATGGAGTAGACCTTACCGAAGTCGAAGTGCGTGAATACGAGGGAGAAGACCTGTCCTCGATCACACACTTTCGGGAGAACTCGATACGCGGACCGCAGTCCGTGGATATCGACAACTACAGGCTGACCATCAGCGGGCTCGTCGATGACCCGAAGGTGCTTGGTTATGACGAGATCATCACGAGCTACGAGACGTACCGCAAGGTCGTGACGCTATACTGCGTCGAAGGTTGGGACGTGACGATACTCTGGGAGGGGGTACTGCTCAGGGATCTGATCGAGGAAGCGGGCGCGGTGCCCGGAGCTCACACAGTCATATTTCGCGCGGTGGACGGGTACAGCACATCACTTCCCCTCACGTACGTCATCGACAATGATATCCTCCTCGCGCACAAGATGAACGATGTCATACTGCCTCCGGAGCGCGGCTTTCCGTTTCACCTGGTCGCAGAGAGCAAATGGGGCTACAAATGGATCAAGTGGGTGAACGTGATCGAGCTCTCTGACGACGAACACTTCCTGGGTTACTGGGAACAGAGGGGCTTCTCAAACGCAGCGGACCGGGACGAATCGTTCTTCGCATGAATACGAATGAACACGCATCTATTGCGGAAGCTGGTTCACTGGTCGCTGCTGGGGCTGGCTGTGGTCGTGGTAGTGTCGGGGCTCGGCATCACCGAGTCTCGTCTCGTCGAAGCAGCCACATTCGGCTTGCTTCATAAGGCGAATGCGTTCAAGCTGCATCTGGCCCTGTGGATTCCGTTCGTGCTGCTGTTGATTGTCCACGTGGTACTCACCACATGGCCCCGCACACGCCGAACATCGAACGAGTCCGCGAACGACCGGCAGGTCTAATCGGACAACGCAATCCCCTGCCCAAGCGGCCATGTCTGTGGCTCAAGCCCTTTCGTGGATGCGAACTCCAACACATCCCCGTCAAGCGTCAGCCTTGCGCGTTGGGGTTCAACCCTCAGTTCGAGGTGTGCATCCGGTCGCCTCTCGTGAAGAATGTTGGCGATCAGGATGGCCTTCTCGACGCCATCACCCCGTCCGTAGTTCCAGACCTCATCCGGCTGCGCCAGGCGTGCTTCTTCATCGTATATCGACTCCCCGGGCATCTCAGATACAAGGCCGATTACCTCGGCATCCGACATCTCCCGCGCCGCCTCCAGTGAAACCGGGTTGCGTTCGAGCGCCGCAAGGAGAAAAGGCCACGGGTCCGTTCGATTGAGATCGCGATACGAATAGAATGCGAGGTCGACCACCGGATGGCGGGATCGAAGTCCTTCCAGTCGACTGATGAGCTGCTCGCGATTCATGTCAGGGCGCAGACCAAGCGGCTCCCCTTCACTTACGAAACGCTTCGCCGACGGGTCGGGTAGTCGTGGCTCGACACAGCAGAAAGCTGCAAGCGCATCGATGGCAATTCCCGCGCGTTCACAACCCTGTCCCAGTTCCTGCTTCAGCCGCTGGATGTCCTCCGGCCTGCTGCAGTCCAACTGACTGTCCCGAATGAAGGCCTCGAAATCATTCAACACCATTCTTCCAGGTATCGGCGTAGTCTGATATTCCTCCTCATCGATATCGTCAAGGAGTTTCGCGCGAGTCGAGTCGCTCAACTTATACGGGCTGCCATGTTCATAGGAAAACGCGTGTTCGGCCGAAATGTAGTGGTCCGATCCATGAACCGGCCATCGAATCTGGAAGCAGTTTTGCGTCTCCCTGTGATGCCGCAGGAAGTTGACCAGTATCTCCTCGCGGATGGGTGTCCTCAGGAAGCTGCGCAGGCGTTCGGAGAAGCGGCCGTAGGCCACGGGATCAATCGTTGCCTCATCGTAGACCGCGTGTATGTGGCCTGACTCATGTGCAACGATAGTCACGCGCTCGTTCTCAATGGCCCTGCGTGCCTGGGCGGAAAGGGCCGTACCATTGAACCACATCGCCTTGGTCAGAAGCCGGCGGTTGTTCGTGAGGATGCCTTCATCCACGTCAATGAAGTTCTGCGAGTGGAGTGGCGTCGCCATCAGGAAGATGTCCTCCAGGGGAATGCGGGCGACGATGAACAGTGCCGCTGCATACAGGGCCGCCAGGGAAACACACTCACCGGCACCGTTTGCATACGACGGCTTGAACTTGAAGGCGTCCATGGCCTCGACTGTCTCGGTCTTCCAGTACGGAATCACATCTCCCTCGTACTTATCGAGACCGAAATGCGTACGAATGTCGATGCTGAAGTAGTACTTGTCTCCTTCGTAACCGAACAGGGCATTGGACTGGGCCAGCGTCCCGGCATCGATGAAGTCCCGAAACCGCTCCAGTTCCTTATCCTTAGTCGTCAATCCCCACGTATCCAGGTCGAGATTGAACACGTAGTGATCCATTATGAACTGCTTGAGCCTGTTGATTCGGCGGTACGGCTTCGCACGTTCGATCCTGTCGAACCACGGATCATCACGCCAACGCCAGATACGCGGAGACATGAGGTTGGCGAGCAGCAGGCTGTACATAAGCCTGGGAAAGATGAATACCTCCATGTCAGACAACGTGACCGCCGACGAACGCAACTCAAGTTCCTTGGAACGCCTCATATTCACTCCAGAGTTTTCTTTGCCACAGCAGACGAGACTATATGTGGCCGGAAACGTCGCGTCAACCACAGGGGGCGTCCGGGTACGGGAATTGGCACGAACTCGCGCCGATCGAAATCGACCACGCGACCATGGCGCAAGAACGAGACAGACATTTCTGTGGAGCTAGACAACACGGAAACGGCGAGTCCGAGGCAAAGAGAAGTCCCAAGTGGCCTTACAATTCTCGGGATCTCGGCTTGGTTACCTCGGGTTTCAGGCCTACCAGATCCCTTAACCTGACGGTCTTGGGACGCTTCACAGCCACCACCCTCCGGGTATCCAGCCCCTCTATCCCTTGCTCGGTCACTTGGGACAATGGCTAAGTTAGCAGTGATGGCTGGCCCTGTCAAGCGACGGTTAGCTTCGGATGAGATTATCGTATGCGATTTTCTTTGCAATTGTGCCGATTTCAAACAAGGCTTGTGACAGAACAGTCGCTGGCCGGCAATAGGGCCAGGATTCACACGCCACCCGGCCGCAGGGGATCGCGCCAATTCTGTTCTCGGAAGCCTGTCACAGAGGTGGGCATCGTCTCTTTGCACAATAGATTTCGGCGTGACATCATGGGACACAGGTCGCGGGAGAAGCTCCCGAATATCAGTTTGTATTCCAGAACGGAGGATTCGCATATGAAGGCACTGGGTATTTCCGGCAGCCCGCGCGAGGGTGGCAATAGTGAACTGATCACAAACCACGCGTTGAAAGCGATTTCACAGGAAGGCATTGAGACCGAGTTGCTCTCGCTGGCGGGACTCACCATTCTCCCGTGCACTGCGTGCATGGCATGCCAGAACGAGGAGCGATGTATCGTTGAAGATGACCTGATGCCCATCTACGAGAAGATGAAGTCGGCAGACGGCATCATTCTCACCACGCCGGTGTACTTCGGCTCTGCAACAGCACTGATCAAGGGACTCATGGAGCGCACTGGCTACATCTCGAGGAACAACAACGGCACGCTCAAAGGCAAGGTGGGCGGTCCGCTCGTCGTTGGGCGGAGAGGCGGTCTTACGTTTACGTTCGCGCAGATGAACTACTGGTTTCATATCCTCGAGTTCTACATGCCCGGAGCCAGCTACTGGAACATCGCATTCGGGCGGAACAAGGGAGAAGTGGCGCAGGATCAGGAAGGACTGGATACCGCGTGGAGCTTCGGCAAGAACATGGCGAACCTGATGAGACGCATGAACGCGTGAGTTTCGCTCGCGGAAGAATCTCCGAAGGCGAACCAATGCCTTCGGCAGCGTCGTGCCACTTCACGGCTGATCATTACGTCTGCGGTACGCCACACAGGCATCAACCCGGATGGTGCCGGTGACACTATGCGGTGGGCGCCGCCACCGGTGTCACGCAGTGGCTGGCAAACGGCCGGGACAATCCGAACCGCGGCAGCATGCCGAACGCCCAGCCGAACGCCCAGCCGTAGACCACTTCTCCGTTCAGTGTTAGCATATGGCCGCGTGCCAACGCCACGCGGTGCGGATCATGAATAGCGTCGACGTGTACAAGGGATGGTGCAAGAAATGCGGCATATGCGTCGCATTCTGTCCGCAAAAGGTCCTCTCCATTGAAGAGAACGGCTTCCCTGTCGCAACGCGACTTGAGGCCTGCACGGGTTGCCGCTGGTGTGAGTACCGATGTCCTGACTTCGCCATCGTCGTGACCTCTGATGCAAACGCGGAGGGAGTTGATGACGACTGACAATATCCTGTTGCAGGGCAGCGAGGCATGCGTTCGGGGTGCGATTGCTGCCGGATGCCGCTTCTACGCTGGCTATCCCATCACACCGGCCACGGAGATAATGGAGTTCATGTCTCGCGCCATGCCACAGGCCGGCGGTGTGTTCATCCAGATGGAAGATGAGATCGCCAGCCTGGGTGCGACCATAGGGGCATCACTGGGCGGCATGAAAGCCATGACGGCCACAAGCGGTCCAGGGTTCTCCCTGATGCAGGAGCACATCAGCTTCGCTGCGATGGCGGAGGTCCCCTGCGTGGTCGTGAACGTTATGCGCGGCGGACCCAGCACTGGACTCCCTACGAGACCCGCCCAGGGAGATGTCATGCAGGCCAGATGGGGAGCACACGGCGATCACCCGATACTGGTGGTCGCGCCATCATCGGCATATGAGTTCTTCGACCTGACGGTCAAGGCCTTCAACCTCGCCGAGCGATACCGCAGCCCGGTGATCGTACTTGCGGACGAGGTAGTGGCACACACGCGAGAGAGCGTGCATCTGGCGTCGATGGAAGAGATCGAGGTGGAGGACCGGGTCAAGCCGTCGGTCCCTCCGGAATGGTATTCGCCGTACCGCGATCCTGGCACGGGCATACCTCCCATGGCAGCGTTCGGAGAGGGATACCGATTCCATGT
>PWUO01000075.1 GCA_003562555.1 Dehalococcoidia bacterium | reverse complement strand
TGCCGCTGCCGCTTCGGTATCTGCCAGTACTGCTACGGCAGGGATCTTGCGACCCGCAGCCTTGCCAAGATCGGTACTGCTGTGGGAGTCATTGCCGCACAGAGTATCGGCGAGCCCGGGACTCAGTTGACGCTGCGAACGTTCCACACAGGTGGTGTGGTGGGTTCCGACATAACGACCGGTCTGCCGAGAGTCGAGGAGCTGTTCGAGGCACGAACCCCCAAGGGGCGTTCGGTGCTCTCAGGTATCGATGGCCTGGTGGAAGTCATCGAGACGGATCAAGGCCGCGTGACCAAGATTACCAACTCGATCTCGTATGATGAGGAGTATCCGATTCCCGTGGGCGCGCAGGTTGTGGTCGAGGATGGGCAGTTGATTGATGTCGGCATGCTGCTCTACCGCCCTGCAGGCACGGGAGAAGCGAATGCATCGCAGGTGCCTGCCACCATTGGTGACAGTGATGGAGTTGCGCGTGTGTCAGGGCGTGTGAGTGTTGAAGATGGTATCGTGCGGGTGCGGTACACGGAGACCGAAGAACGGGAATACCCGATCCCTGTAGGAGCGAGGCTGACTGTTCAGACCGGCGATACGGTGCGAGTCGGACAGCAGTTGACCGAGGGCGTCATCAACCCGCACTCGATCCTGCGCATCATGGGCAAAGAGGCAACGCAGCAGTACATAATCGACGAGATTCAGAGGGTGTACTGTTCTCAGGGCGTAAGCATCCATGACAAGCACGTTGCCACGATCGTCAGGCAGATGCTGCGACGCGTCGAAGTGCTGTCATCCGGGGATACGGAGTTGCTGCCCGGTGAGTTGGTGGACCGCTTCGATTACGAGGATGTGAATGCAAGAGTCCTCGCCGAAGGGGGTGAGCCAGCGACGGCACAGGCCATACTCCTCGGTATCACGAGGGCAAGTCTGAACAAGGACAGCTGGCTTGCTGCAGCCTCGTTCCAGGAGACCAACAGAGTCCTGGCAGCGGCAGCGCTTCGTGGCAAGGTAGACAAACTGAGGGGTCTGAAGGAGAATGTCATCCTCGGCAAGCTGATTCCGTCGCAGGGCGTTTCCAAGCCGTCCAGAATGCTTGAGGCGCCTGCAGAGGAAGAGGAGCCAATGGGTCTGCTCTCCTGATGTAACGCCAGCAATCATCGCGGGCAGCGGGTAAATGCAACAGCATGACTCATGGAGTACCCGAAGAGGGTAAGCGAGTAGTATCAGGAGAATCGGTCGTTGAGGACGCGCCGGTTGAGTCCAGCCTGCGCCCTCAACGGCTCGACGCTTTCGTAGGGCAGACCAAGGTCAAGGAACAGTTGGGCATCGCGATCGCCGCGGCCCGGAAACGCGGCGAGCCGCTTGATCATACGCTCCTTCATGGTCCACCCGGTCTGGGAAAGACCACTCTGGCGCACATAGTCGCTTCCGAACTGGGTGTCGGCATCAAGGTGACCTCCGGACCCGCGATCGAGCGGCCGGGAGATCTCGCAGCCACACTCACCAACCTGGAAGAAGGCCAGGTGGTCTTCATCGACGAGATCCATCGGCTCAGCCGACTGGTCGAGGAGAAGCTCTATCCGGCCATGGAGGATTTCTTCTTCGACATATTCCTTGGCAAGGGACCGGGGGCACGTGGTCTGAGACTGAACCTGCCCCCCTTCACACTGGTCGGAGCCACCACGCGCTACTCCCTGCTCAGTCCGCCGCTCCGCGATCGTTTCGGCATCGCATGTCACCTCGACTTCTATGACGAAGATGCCATCCGGCTCATCCTCAGAAGGTCCGCGGCGATCATGGGAGTTCCGGCGGATGATGCGGGCCTCGAGCACGTGGCGCGCCGTTCGAGAGGAACTCCGAGGGTTGCCAACCGACTGCTTCGTCGTCTACGTGACTTCACGGAGGTCGTCGCGGACGGTACGATCTCAGAGGAGGTCGCCGTGGAAGGACTGGGACGACTTGAGATCGACTCACTGGGGCTGGACGAGGTTGACCGGAAGATCCTCCACACCATCGTGGAGAAGTTCGACGGTGGCCCGGTCGGTCTTGACACGATAGCTGCATCGGTTAGTGAGGATGCGGATACCATTACGGATGTCTACGAGCCCTATCTGCTGCAGCTTGGCTTTCTCGACCGGACGCCTCGTGGGCGAGTGGCGTCACGCATGGCGTATGCGCATCTCGGGATTCCGTACGATCGGAAGGCGAGCCAACAGCCCGGTCTGTGGGAAGGATAGTGCCGGATGCGTTATCCGCTAGCGCAGGAATTCCCGCACGGTTGGTGCTGACACTACCACGAGCGCCACGACAAACGCGAACCACGCGAACAAAGACATGTCCTGGCGGCAGATCAACGACACGTAGAGGAGCACGACCGCGAGTGGGACGATGAGAGCGAGACTCTTTCCCCAACGCGGTTCGATGCGCGCGAACACGAAGCTGGAGATCGCCAGTGCTACGAAGCTCCCCACCAGTGGTCGGCTGTATCCAAGGATGCTGAGTGAACTCAGTTGTCCTGACATCAGGGGCGAGAAGCTCTGTGTGGCAATGAACCACGCGGTGATCACCGCCCAGGGAGAAATCATCAGCGATACGTAGAGAGGGTCTCTGGAGACGGTTTGCCTGACCGCATACATGGTGAGGGTGACCGCACAAGGGATGTAGGCGATGCCGAGTATGGTCCACCAGTGCGTCGCGCCGAGCAGCAGGAATATTGCCAGTATAAATGGCACGAGGCAGTACCCAAGCCAGCTGAACGACCATGAGGGGGCCTTTCGCGTGAACGCCTTCCCGATGCCGAAGCCGGCCACAAGCAGCAGGGCCACGATGCACACAACGCTCTGCTGGTAGTACGCGGTCAGGAGAAGCGCGACGAGAAGGTGTGGCAGTGAGGTCAGGAATGAATCCTGCCATGTGCCTCGAGAATGCACTACGAGCAGGTCACGCGCGATGGCGTACGGATTTCCAAACGACTGGATCGCTGAGCGAGAAGCCTCCTCCGCGTCAAGCCCGTGCTTCTGCAAGTCATCTGTGTGGTCCTCGAGGTGCGCACGAATCTCCCTGTCTATGGCCGTGCGGGTTCTCGAGTCAACCCTCACGCCCCCACACAGGGCTACGACGTAGTTGATCAGGTTCCTCGACATGAGCGTTATCAGGGAGCTTCTGCGCTCAGTACGGATCTCACGGCGGCGGAGAAATCCGACCACGTGAGCCGCTTCTGCTCGAGTGCTTCCTTACCCCGAGGGGTGATGTAGTAGTATCGCCGTTCCTGCCCGTTGGGAAGGGACTGCCATCTGCCTTCGACGAGACCCTCTTTCTCCATGCGGTGCAACGCGGGGTACAGGGTGCCCTCTCGGAAGCGGAAGTAGCCGCTGCTCCGCGTCTCAAGCTCCTTGATCAACTCGTATCCGTACGTAGGATGGTCGTTGATAACGCTCAACACGAGACAGTCCGTGCTACCCTTGAGGAGCTCTCGCTCGTGGCTCGCCATGATGGCCTCCTGTGCCGTCTTCCCTGACGTTACACTAGCAGTGGCGGGTAGTACTGTCAATGTGCCGGCAGGTTTGTCACCGGCATCTCCATGTGTCTAGAATAGTCGCCTTGCGTGATGGCGGGACAGGAGGTCTTCTTGATGGCCGCATATGCCGAATTCGTGGAGAGAATACACCGGACTGACACGATGCAGGAACTGGTGAGGAGCCTTGATGAGGAGCCGGCACGGCTCCTGCTACGCATTTGCGCGCGTTACGAAGATACGGGTCGCGCCGTTGCGGACCACAACCTGCAGCTCACCGGATACTTCGGTGAGACGATGCTTCGTGTACTGGTGCGGGCAGGCCTGATACATCGTTTGTCCGGGGGCAGAAGCGCACTGATTGCGTATGAGCCGACTGAGGACGGTTTGACGATGTATCACTCAATGAAGGATGAGACGCGGCTGTGAATCCTCTGTTCGATACCCACGCCCATCTCGACCAGATCCCGGACCTGCAGGCGGCTTTGGATGATGCCAGGGAAGCAGGTGTAACCGGTATCGTGGCGGTGGGTACCGATATGGAGTCCAACGAGAAGACAATGCGTATCGCCACCGAATGGAAGGGGTTCGTGTATCCGGCGATCGGGCTCCACCCGGGTCACCTCGGGGTGTGCGATGCAGCGCGAATATCCGCGGAATTGCGGTTCATCGAGGAGAACCTCGCGCACTGCAGTGCTGCAGGAGAAGTGGGACTCGATTACCACAAGCGCATCATCGAGCAGGTCCCCAGGGAGATGCAGCAGGAGGTGTTCAGAGAAGTCCTGCGGCTGGCGGTGGCCGCGCGACGGCCGGTCCTTGTGCACAGCCGCTATGCGTGGACGGATGCGCTTCGCCTTGTGCGAGAGTCGGGGGTGAGTGATGCCGTCTTTCACTGGTTCACTGGTTTCAGTGGAGTGCTGCAGGGTATAATGGATGCTGGCTACTACGTATCCATAACTCCTGCGGCCGAATACCACGAGGAGCACAGGAGGGTGGTGCGAGCGGCGGGCATGGAGCGGCTGCTCCTTGAGACGGATGCTCCTGTGTGGTACGGTCGTACCGATAGATATCAGGCGTGTCCCGCGGATATCGTGAGAAGCATGCGGGTTGTTGCCGAATTGCGCTCCGAGAGCGAAGAAGACGTAGCGGCCATGACAACCCGGGCTGCCAGGCGAATGTTTGGCGGGACAATAGGTCAGGCAATCGAGGAGGTTTCTTAACATGGTAGAAGCAATCACTGGCGACGAGGAATTCCAGAAGTCTGTACTTGACTCGAGCATTCCCGTTCTGGTCGATTTCTGGGCACAGTGGTGTGCTCCGTGTCTTGCGGCTGCTCCGCTGATCGAAGAGCTCTCGAAGGAATACGAGGGCAGGATGTCCTTCACCAAAGTGAATGTAGAGGATAACAGCGCCATCGCTGCCAAGTATGGGATCGCTGCGATTCCCACCCTGTTGGTCTTCAAGAACGGCGAACCAGCTCAGCAGGTCGTGGGCCTGAAGTCCAAGAAGGATCTGAAGAAGATGCTGGATTCTCTGCTCGGCGAGTAAGGCGCTGCGTTGCCCGGTGCCCGGCTTCCCGCTCTCAGACTATCAGGGCCAACTCGCTCGTCGACTGTGGCAATCCGCGGAAGGTTGCCAGCAAGCGGACTATCAGCTGTGCGACGGGTGAGTCGGCTATCAGTTCACGTCCTGCCGGGAACAGGATCAGCAGGATAGTGATGATCAGCGCCCATGCGCTGACTGCGATGAGTATCCCGACGGCGAGTCCCAGCATTCGGTCGAGGATACCGAACGGCGTCTGGTAGACGGCCCGTGCGACCAGGGTGGCCACGATGGCGGTGATCGCGAGCACGCTCAGCAGGACGAAGATGTACGCCACTGCGAGTGACCATGAACCGCCACTTGGCCAGAGCAGGAGTGCAAGTCTTTGGTGCAGTGCCCCCGCCATGAGGATGCCGCAGAGCAATCCAGCGATCCCGATGGCCATGCGCAGAATACCCCTCCAGAAGCCGAATGCAGCACAGAGACAGATAGTTGCGATTATGGCGACATCAAGCCATGTCACGGGTCTGGCGCTCTCCTTTCGTTCTAGCGAGTGCGATGATGATACAGGTTGCAGCCGTTCTGCAGCGCGACACTTGTCCACCCTGGCCGAGTTCCAGCTTGGACAAATACGTTATGCCGGATCAATGGAGAGACTGGCCGCTGTTGCGTCGATGTCGGCGGGAGTGGATCGAGTTGCCTTCCCTTGTCCTCCGCGACGAATGATCCCCGTTCGTGCCCGGTGCCTGCCAGACCCGCCTCAAGTGCGCCGCATGCAACGGAGCTGACTCCGCACAAGTGCCAATCGTAACCAGGCACACAGCCTAGCGTCTGGAACCAGAATGGATCCGCGAGGCGCCGCAGCATCACGTCGGGGCTGTAATCGATGATGATTGCGGCCGTGATCTCCCTGGCAAGCTTCATCATTCTCTGGAATAGCCATGCGGGAGCGTGCCCACCATGCAGTGGAAGGTGTGCGAGCCCTGTGCGCTGTGCCGGGATTCCCATCGTCATGGCAGATGCCCTGCTCGTGTGCGTGATGCCGACCCGCTCATGCTGCCGGGCGGTCGATCGGGGTAAGACCCTGTGTTACAGAACCCTCTTCAGCCTTGGATTCGGTGTCACTCCTGGCATCCTTCCGCGCTTGGCGATGGGTCGGCCGTCGACCTCGTGGAGGTCAGCGGTGAAGTCGATCTGTCTGGCGTCACTGATGTAGCTTCCCACCGCGAACAGATCAGCGGGAGCGCCTTCGTCCAAGAAGTATCGAATCCTGTCGGGGTCCAGACCACCGCTCACAGCGATCTGGACCTCCTTGAATCCCTCGAGATCCAGCCATGCGCGGACCTCCTTGATCAATTCTGCGGTGACGCGGCCACGTTCGGAAGGGGTATCCAGCCGCACGCCCTGCAATCGGCCCTGCATGGCTTTCGCCACGGTGACACTCTCCCTCACCTCGTCTTCGAAGGTATCCACGAGTGCAATCCTCGGTACACCCGGTCCTACCTCCCTGTCGAACGCGAGCGTCGCTGCGGCAGTGGAACCCATAATGATGATAAGCGCGTGGGGGATCGTTCCAACCGGTTCCAAGCCGGCAAGATGTGCGCCCGCAGTGCTTGCGCATCCTGCACATCCGCCAACAATCGCTGAGTACTCCATGACCGCAACCACAGAGGGGTGGACGTGTCGTGCACCGAAGCTCAGGACGGGACGGCCTCTCGCGGCCCGCACGCACTCACGCGCAGCGGTCGCCCATCCGCTGCAGTGCGCAAGCATTCCCAGGTAGCAAGTCTCGTACAATCCGAATGATTGGTAGGGCGCAGTGATGCGGAGGACGATCTCCTTTCGCGTAAAGGAATCGCCCTCCTCAAGTGCCCACACCTCGGAGTCATCAGCAGGCAGCACCTGCTTGAGGAGAGATTTCACCTCCTCGATGCCGCAAAGGATACCGTCGCGTCGCGGGAACACCTCCATGGTGACCCTGGGGTTGATGCCCTCTTTCTTGAGAATCTCTACGGTACGCATGAAATAGATGTCGGCGGTGTCGCCATCCAGCCAGCTTCGAGGAATTGGCCATTCACGACGGGCGGGAGGAGTTGCTGGAGGGAACACGATTCGTGCGCCGAGTACCTTCTCCATGTGGCCGAGTGCGTACGTGTGCTTCTTCTCATCGAAAGATGCGACGCAGTCGGCCGGCACCTCAACCTCGTAGCCTGCCTCTCTCGCGGCAGCGGCCGTGTGCATCACGCAGATGTCCGTGCAGACGCCGCAGAGGACGAGAGTGTCGGCGCCCAGGTCCTCGAGGACGCGCGAAAGGTTGGTCTTCGTGAATGCGTTGAGGTGTTGCTTCGGGATGACCCGTCCTTCGAATTCCGAGAGTTCGCTGAGAATCTCCGTCTCCGGAGTGTTCTGGATACAGTGGGGAGGGAACTGCTCGAACTCCGGGTCGTCCGGCGCGTGTTGATCACATACGAAGAGTACGGGAGAGCCCTTCGATGCTTCATCGCGCAACAGCTTCTGCACCGCCGGGATTATCCTGCGTGCCTGTTCACCGCAATAGAGAGGATGGCCCTCTTCCAGGAACCCTCGAACCATGTCTATTACGAGTACTGCTCGCATGATGCAGCTGCTCCCTGGTGGTGGGGATCACGTGCTGTCAGTGCTTGAAATGGCGCATGCCGGTGAACACCATGGCGGCGGCGTGGCGATCCACTGCCTCCACGACCTCGTCGTCTCTCACTGATCCTCCGGGCTCGATGATCGCGGTGATTCCCGCCTCAAGCGCCAGTTCAGGTCCGTCCGCAAATGGGAAGAAGGCGTCACTTGCCAGTACAGCTCCCGCAGCCCTGTTACCGGCCTTCTTAAGCGCAATGGCGACAGATTCCACCCTTGATGGTTGTCCGGCCCCCATGCCAAGCAGCACGGAGTCCCTGGCGATGGCGATCGCGTTGGACTTGATGGCTTTGACCGCGCGCCATGCGAACAAGAGGTCGTCCATTTCCTCCGAAGTCGGGGCTCTCCTCGACACTTGCTTCGGTGACAACTCGTCGTCTGCGATGCAGTCGCGCGTCTGCACAAGGAAACCGCCACGGACGTTCCGGAACTCCAGTGCATCATCTTCCTTCTGCGGGAACGGGACACTGACTATCCGGAGGCTCTTCTTCTGTGACAGCAGCGCAAGAGCGTCATCGGCGTAGGCGGGCGCGATGATCGCGTCGTAGTGGGTCTTACTGATCTCCTCGGCAGTCGGCAGGTCCACGGGCCGGTTGCAGGCTACAACTCCGCCAAATGCCGCCACAGGGTCGCCGGACAGGGCAAGTTCGTATGCCTCCTTCAGGGATTCCCTGCTCGCAAGCCCGCACGGGTTCGTATGTTTGAGTACTGCAACTGTCGGCGTTGAGAACGCGGCAAGCGTGTTCACGGCGGAATCGAAGTCAAGGAGGTTGTTGAATGAAATCTCCGGGCCGCTGTGAACGGTGAGCGCTCCAAGGCCCTTGTCCATCGCCTTGACGTCCTGCACGGTGTAGAAGCACGCCTTCTGCCGTGGATTCTCTCCATAGCGCAGCTCGGACGCCCTTTCCAGGGCGAGGGTCATGTGCTCAGGGAACAGATCGTCGCAGAGGTAGCGGGAGATCGCGGTGTCATACGACGCAGTGTGCTGGTAGGCCTTCTGCGCGAGTTTCATGCGCGAAGCTGCATCGAGCGAGTTCTCCTGCATCTTCCGGAGAACCCAGTCGTAGTCAGCGGGGTCTACTACTATGGTCACCGACTCGTAGTTCTTGGCCGCGGACCGTATCATTGTTGGCCCGCCGATATCGATGTTCTCGATCGCCTCCTCAAGACTGACACCACTCCTGGTGACGGTTTGCACGAATGGATAGAGGTTCACTACCACGATGTCGATGGTGTTGATCCCGGCTTCCTTGAGCGCGGCCATGTGCTCAGGCAAACCCCGGCGGGCGAGAATCCCTCCATGGACCGAGGGGTGAAGTGTCTTCACGCGACCGTCGAGGATCTCCGGAAAGCCTGTCAGCACAGAGATGCTGTCGACTGCGATACCTGCATCGGCGATAGCCTTCTTGGTACCGCCAGTGCTATACAGTTCGATTCCCAGGTCACGAAGACCCCGTGCAAAGTCGACCACTCCCTCTTTGTTGGAGACGCTCAGAATGGCGCGCATGGTTCCTCCCTAGTTGAAGACTACTTGCTCGCCGACATTGTGGCGAACGATCCTGCCAATAGTGTACGCATCGGGGACGGCCTCTGCCAGTCGTACCGCATGCTCCGGTGAAGTGATCAGCACCATCCCGATGCCCATATTGAAGACGCGGTACATCTCCTCCTCCGCTATGCTGCCGGCCTCACGTATGAGCTGGAAGATCGGCGGGACTGTCCACGCACCTCTGTCGAGGGTGGCCGCAGTCCCCTCGGGGAGTATGCGGCAGACGTTGCCCTGGAAGCCGCCACCGGTGATGTGCGCAAGGCCCTTAATTACGGAGAGGTACGGCTGCAGGACACGATGGTACGGTAGATGCGGTTCCAGCAGGGCATCGCCAAGAGAGCGGCCCAGTTCGGGGTAGTGCCGGTTGAGATTCGATGGGGTGGTGTCGATATCGAACACCTTGCGAGCCAGTGAGTAGCCGTTGGTGTGAAGCCCTGAAGAAGGGAGTCCAAGTATCACATCTCCCGGAACTATACGCTTTCCATCGATGATACTGTGTCGCTCGACGACTCCCACCACGAAGCCCACGAGGTCGTACATCCCCTCGGTGTAGAACCCGGGCATCTCGGCTGTCTCTCCGCCGATGAGGGCAACACCACCGTCACGGCATGCGGCGGACAGACCTTCGATGATGTCGGCGACCTGTTCCTTGTTGAGTCGCGCCATGGCTATGTAGTCGAGGAAGAAGAGCGGCATCGCGCCGCAGCAGAGGATGTCGTTAATACAGTGATTGACGATATCGTAGCCCACGGTACGGTTACGATCGAGAATAGCGGCGAGCTTCAGTTTCGTCCCGACTCCGTCACAACTCGACACGAGCACGGGGTCCTCGTAGCCCTGCAGGTGATAGAGCGACCCGAAAGAGCCGACTCCGAGGGAGCGTGCGTCAAGGGTGGACGCGATTGATTGCTGGATGCGGGTCTTGACCAGGTCGGCATCGCCAATACTCACACCTGCTGCGGCGTAGGACTGTGCCTGTCCGGACGTGGCTTCGTTCTGGCTCATTTCACTTCACTCCCGGTGGTTAGACTGGTGAGGCCCATCTGTACCGGGAGCGGGTAGTCTCCGTCGAAGCATGCAAGGCAGAGCAGTTCTCGTGGCAACGCCACCGCATCAATCAGCCCGGTGACGCTTGAGTAGCCAAGAGAGTCGACACCCAGATATTCCTGTATCTCCGGCACGGACTTCCGGGCGGCTATCAGTTCCCATTCCGAAGCCATATCGACGCCCAGCGCACAAGGATGTCGTAGTGGTGGTGCGCAGATTCGAAGGTGCACTTCGCGGGCGCCTGCCTGTCGTAACAGGTTGACCACGCGCGGCGTCGTTGTCCCCCGCACGATGCTGTCGTCCACCACTATCAGGCGCTGCCCTTTGATGAGGCTTGCCAGTGGGTTGAACTTCAGTTGTACGCCGAGGTCACGCAGCCTCTGGTCGGGTGCAATAAACGTTCGTCCGACATAACGGTTCTTGAGGAGGCCCTCCCGGTAGGGAATCCCCGACGCACGGGAGTAGCCTATGGCTGCGGCGGTGGCCGAATCCGGGACTCCGAGAACGAGGTCAGCGTCGACGGGGTGTTCCTCGGCCAGCTTCGCGCCCATGGCGAGCCGCGCCTCGTACACCAGGCGGCCCTCGACGGTGCTGTCGGGTCTGGCGAAGTAGATATGTTCGAAGATGCAGAAGGCGCGCCTGCCGTTGCGTTCCTGCTGCACGGAGGAAATCTCATTGGTAATGAACACTGCCTCTCCCGGTTGCACATCACGCAGGTATGTGGCTCCAATATGGTCGAGCGCACACGTCTCCGACGCGGCGACGAAGCCTCCGTCAAGAGACCCCAGGGAGAGTGGTCTTACGCCCATCGGATCGCGCGCTGCGATCAGCATATCCGGAGTGAGCACAGTGATCGAGTACGCACCCTGCAGGCGCCGCAGTGCGGAAGAAACCTTCTCCTTCCACGTGGTGCCATGACTGGTGACGATGAGCTTCGCAATGATCTCGGCATCGCTGTCCGATCTGAACTGGTGTCCTGACGACTCGAGTGCTTCTCGGAGCGATGCCGAGTTGGTGATATTGCCGTTGTGTGCGACCGCCGCGCTCCACGGGCCATTTCGTTCCAGGATCGGCTGCGGCGTAGCCGGTCTTCGCGAGTTGCAGGTCGAATAGCACGTATGTCCGATCGCTGCATGGCCCTGAAGTCCTGCGAGGTCTCCCTCCGTGAACACCTGCGCTACCAGGCCCGGGTCAGCGCGTAGGTGTACGTCGGTGCCATCGCTGACAGCGATGCCCGCACACTCCTGGCCCCGATGCTGCAATGCAAAGAGCGCGAAGAATACCAATCGCGCGGTATCGAGACCAGGGGCGTAGACGCCGAATATGCCGCAACTCTCGTGCATGAAGGGCCTTGCGTGTGATTATAGTGGTCTTCGTCCGTGTGGTCAATGCGGGGTCGCTATGCTACAATTGCCCATTATGTTACAGGCTGAAAAGAAACAGGAACTCATTCAGAAGTTCGCCGTGCACGAGGGAGACACGGGTTCGGTGGAAGTGCAGGTTGCGCTTCTGACCGATAGAATCACGGCTCTGACCGCGCATCTGAAGGCGAACAAGCATGACCACACTACCCGAAGGGCGCTGCTACGACTCACCGCGCGGCGACGCAAGTTCCTCTCGTATCTGGATCGAAACGACCACGCGAGGTACAGCGAGCTGGTCAGCCAGCTGGGCATGAGGAGGTAGCATGGTCCAACTGGTGCAGCGCTTGATAGCTGGGCGGACGCTCAGCATGGAGACTGGTAGGCTTGCCGAACAGGCCAGCGGTGCCGTGCTCGTTCGTTACGGCGACACTATGGTTCTCGTGACCGCATGTGCAGCCTCGGAGGCTGTAAGAGGGATGGATTTCGTCCCCCTGACGGTCGACTACGAGGAAAAGCTTTACGCTGCCGGCAAGATTCCCGGCAGTTTCATCAGACGGGAAGGCAGACCTACCGAGGACGCGACACTTACAGCCCGTCTCATAGACCGCTGTCTCCGGCCGCTTCTGTCCAAGAGGTTTGGCAGGGAGATGCAGGTGGTCGCGACCGTTCTCTCGGCAGACAAGGAGAACAACCCTGACACCTGGGCGCTCGTCGGAGCTTCCACTGCGCTCTGTATGTCCCACATCCCGTTTGCGGGACCGGTATCGGCGGTACGTGTCGGTCATATCGACGGTCAACTCGTGATCAACCCCGGCATGGCGGCCATGGCCGAAAGCCTGCTGGATATCGTGGTGGGGAGCACCCGGGATGCCGTGGTGATGGTTGAGGCGGGGGGTAGTGAGGTCAGTGAACAGACAATTCTTGAGGCGATTCGTATTGGCCACGAGGCTAATCTGGAGATAATTTCGCTTCAGGATGAGATAGTTGCACTGTGCGGACAGCCGAAGCTCGAGGTGATGCCATATGAGCCGCCCGAGGACATGGTAGCCGGCGTCTCCTCCCTTCTGGCAAAGAGGATAGAGGACGCGCTTAACCAGCCAGGCAAGGGTGCGCGATCCGTGGCGCTCGATGCATTGCAGGCAGAGGTCGTAGGGGCATGGGGCGATACGTACGCAGAGGATGAGATCGCGTATGTGTATCACTCGCAGCTCAAGAAGCACGTGCGCGAGCATGTGCTCAAGACCAGTCAGCATGTGGACGGGCGTCGTCACGACGAAATACGTCCTATCTCTTCCGAGGTGGGAGTGCTTCCGTGCACTCATGGCTCCGGCCTGTTCACTCGCGGGCAGACACAGGTTCTGACCGTCACGACACTGGGATCCGAGCGACAGGAACAGATGCTCGACGGACTCGGACTTGCCGAGACCAAGAGGTTCATGCACCACTACAATTTCCCTGGGTTCTCAACCGGAGAGGTCAGGCGGCTTCGAATGCCCGGCAGGCGGGAGATAGGACACGGAGCGCTCGTTGAGCGAGCCATCGCTCCTGTAATCCCCTCTGAGGAGGAATTCCCTTACACGGTGCGCCTCGTGTCAGAGGTGCTCAGTTCGAACGGCAGTTCATCGATGGCGAGTGTCTGTGGTTCGACGCTGTCGCTGATGGATGCTGGTGTGCCCATCAAGGCGCCGGTGGCGGGTATCGCTATGGGCGTCATCAGTTCTGATGGCGACGCCCACGTCGTGCTCACTGACATCGAAGGTATGGAGGACGCGCTCGGCGACATGGACTTCAAGGTCGCCGGAACCAGGGAAGGTATCACTGCGCTGCAACTCGACATCAAGATGCAGGGTATCAATACGGCATTGCTTGAAGAAGCGATGGCGCAGGCTCGCGATGCCCGATTACGGATTCTCGACAAGATGGCCGAGACGATACGCACCAGCAGGCCTGAGCTGAGCCCGTTCGCCCCAAGAGTCCTTGAACTCAGGATTGATATCGAGAAGATCGGGGCACTGATAGGCCCCGGCGGGCGAAATATACGCGCCATTATCGAGGAGACCAAGACGACCATCGACGTCAAGAACGATGGACGCGTGATGATTGGATCAGCTAACGAGGAGTCTACACGTCGCGCAGTGAAGATGGTTGAGGACCTCACCCGCGAGGCCAAGGTAGGCGAGATATACACTGGGAAAGTGACCAGAATATTCGACTTCGGGGCAATGGTGGAGATCCTTCCGGGCAAGGAAGGGCTGGTCCACATAAGTGAACTTGCAGCTCACCGGGTCCCGTCAGTCCAGGACGAGGTACAACTGGGTGATGAGGTGACCGTGAAGGCCATCGAGATCGACAGCCTTGGGCGTATCAACCTGTCGCGACGAGCGGTGTTCGCCGGGGATTCTGACGATCGTGAGCCGAGACCGTCACGGCCCCCGTCATCCCGACCCCCGAGGCACGGACCACCGTCTCACCAGCGTCCCCATCAGGGTGGTCCGAGGCGATCCTAGGGGCCCACGCCGGTTCTCGGGGTACTGGAATAGGCAGTCGTTCGCAGTGTGGGAGGTCAATCGTGCCGACGCGAGTGGTCGTCAACGGGGCCCTCGGACGCATGGGCCAAGAGGTCGTGCGCGCGGTTGTTGCCGACCCCGAACTGCGCCTCGTCGGCGCGCTGGAGAGTAGTGTGCCTCAGCCCTATCTCCCGATTCCGGACTATCCGGAACTGATTCCGTTCTCGTCCAATCTCGGTTCCCTCATCGACAAGACTGGTCCCGACGTAGTCGTTGACTTCACCTCTGCGCAGGTGGCGATGGCCGCGGCGCGTACTGCACTGCCTCTCCAGGTGCACTTCGTATCAGGAAGCACCGGTATGTCCGAGTCTGAACTCGATGAGATTGGCGATCTGTGTGCAAGACATGAGGTGGGGGCGGTGCTGGCGGCAAATTTCTCATTGGGAGCCGTAGTGCTGATGCATCTTGCGAGTGTTGCTGCGAGGTTCTTCTCCAATGCCGAGATCGTCGAGATGCATCACGACAAGAAGCTTGATGCACCATCCGGCACCGCACTGGCTACGGCTCGTAAGATGGTGGAAGCCCGCGGCACCGCATTTGTACACACCTCCACGGAGAGAGAAGTGCTTGCGGGAGTGAGAGGCGGCGAGATGGACGGTGTGGCGATTCACAGCGTTCGCCTGCCCGGGGTGATGGCCTCTCAGGAAGTGCTGTTTGGAGGGAAGGGACAGACGCTGCTGCTGCGACATGATGCGACCAGTCGCGAGTCGTATATGCCCGGCGTCATACTGGCGGTCAAGGAAGTGGTGAATACTCGCGGACTGATCCGTGGTCTCGATACTCTGTTGGGTCTCTAATGGACGCTGTCGACGTTGGCATTCTGGGAGCGGAGGGGCTGGTAGGCCAGGAGCTTCTCAAGATACTTGAGGAGCGCAGGTTTCCGGCGTCTTCTGTGCGGCTGTTCGACACCGACCGGACACCGGGAGCTGAATTCTACTTCAGTCACCAGCGGCTGGAAGTGGCTGAGGCCACTCCCGATGGCTTCCGCAACCTCGACGTGGTGTTCTTCTGTGACGGCACGGACTCAAGCCGGCGCCTGCTGCCAGCGGCGGTACAGGCGGGAGCGGTCGTAGTTGATGACAGCGGGGCGATGAGCAACGATGCGTCGGTGCCGCTCGTCGTTCCTGAGGCGAACTCCGAGACGATACTGCAGCACAAGGGCGTACTGGGGAACCCGGGGAGTTCCAGCATCCAGCTTGTGGTGGCCCTGTCCCCCCTGCATCGCGTGAATCCGATCAAGCGGATCGTCGTCAGCACCTATCAGCCTGTATCGTGCAGCGGTACGGCCGCGGCGCTCAAGGAACTCACCGCACAGGCGAAGCGCGTCTTGGAGGGCCGGAGGGTGTGTCCTCATATGTACTCACACCAGATCGCATTCAACGTCCTGCCAGAGATCGATGTGTTCCTCGATAACGGTTACACCAGGGAGGAATGGCGCATGGTTCAGGAGACACGCAGGATTCTTGCGGACGAGACCATTGGCATCGCCGCGACGTGTGTCCGGGTGCCGGTGTACTTCGGGCGGAGCCAGGCAGTCAATGTCGAGTTCGACTCGGCGATTACTCCGGAGGAAGCCCGAAAGATACTGGCACAGGCGCCAGGGGTGAGGATTCTCGATGACCCCAGTGTCAGTTTCTACCCTCAGCCGTGGGCCGCAAGTGGCCTCAACCACGTGTTCGTTGGCAGGATCAGGAGAGACTCGTCACGCCTGAACGCGTTGTCGATGTGGATCGTTTGTGACAATCTGCGGAAAGGCGCCGCACTCAATGCGGTCCAGATCGTCGAAGAGGGTTTGAGGCGAGACTGGATCAAGTCCAGGAAAAGGAGGGCCTGAGATGTCCGGATTTGGAAGGCTCTTGACCGCAATGGTTACCCCGTTCGATGAGCAAGGTGAAGTGGACTACGTGCAGGCGCGGAAGCTGGCACGTGCGCTGATGCAGTCAGGCAGTGATGGCCTTGTGGTGTCAGGCACCACTGGAGAGTCACCCACGCTGACGGTTGAGGAAAAGCTCCGCCTGTTCGGAGAGATCAAGGACGAACTGGGCACGTCGGGAATGGTCATCGCCGGCACGGGCAATTACAGCACGAGGGAAAGCATCGAGTTGACGCGTGAGGCGAAGAAGATGGGTGTCGATGCATCCCTGCTGGTGGTGCCGTACTACAACAGACCTACCCAGGAAGGGCTCTACCGGCACTTCAGTGCGATAGCGACGGCATGTGACCTTCCCTGCATTATGTACAACGTTCCTTCCCGAACCTCGTGCAATCTCGCTGCCGAGACGGTAATACGCCTGAGTAAGGTCGACAACATCATCGGTGTGAAGGAAGCGAGCGCCAACTTCCGGCAGATTGCCGAGATCATCGAGGGAGTCTCACGTGATTTCCTCGTGTATAGCGGCAATGACGGGGATACCTTTCCTCTGATGGCAATGGGGGGCTATGGTGTTGTCGGCGTGGTGACGCACCTGGTAGGGCTGCAGACGAAGGAGATGATCGACAAACTTCTTGCCGGCAGGACGGAGGAGGCAGCTGTCATTCACCGACATCTTCTCCCGTTTGTGGATGCGATGTTTCTCGTTGCGAATCCCATACCGCTTAAGTTCGCGATGAATCGGCTGGGCTTTCGTGTCGGGCCGACGCGGTTGCCGTTGTGTGAGCCGGATGAGAAGACTGCTGCCGCGATCGTCGCGTCGCTCGAACGTGTCAGAATCGATCTGCCACTTCCCGGCTAGTCACATTACCGTGTGAGCAGGAGATTGTGGTGACACACTGCGTGAGGCGCTAGGGCCTCACCTCGATCATCTGCTCGCGCTTCGGCCCCATGGATACGAGTGACACCCTGCAGCCAAGCAGGCTGGAGATCGTATCCACATACTTCCTGGCATTGAGGGGGAGTTTCGAGTACTCGCTCACCTCCTCGGTGCACTCATCCCATCCGGGCATCTCCTCGTAAACTGGTTCGCACTGTTCTACCGTCTCAATCCGTGTCGGAAACTCCGTGGTGAAGGTGCCGCCGATCCTGTAACCGGTGCAGATCTTAATGGACTCGAACCCATCGAAGATATCAAGATGGGTCAGCGCGACCTCGGTCATGCCGTTGATCCGCACGCTGAACCTGCCCGCAATCGCGTCGAACCAACCGCATCGTCGGGGGCGTCCGGTGGTTGCGCCGTACTCCCTTGCCTTCTCCCGTATGAAGTCGCCCATGTCGTCATTCAGTTCTGTGGGCATTGGACCGCTTCCCACTCTCGTAGCGTATGCCTTAAAAACGCCGATGACTCGCTCGATGTGCGTGGGGCCGATGCCGCTTCCCAGCGTGGCGGCGCCGGCGAGTGGCGACGATGAGGTGACGAAAGGATAGGTCCCGAAATCCGTGTCCAGCAGGGCACCCTGAGCGCCCTCCAGCATTATTCGGTCTCCTCGCTGCATAGCATTATGAATGAGCGGGAGGGTGTCCACTATGTGGGGGTGCATCTGCTCCAGGAAGCCCATATACTGGTCGAAGATCTCATCAACCGATATCGCAGGGTGTCCGTAGAGCGACGTGAGCAGCGCGTTCTTCTGCTCCATCGCGTTCTCCAGTCTCCTTCGGAAGATCGTGGCATCCAGCAGGTCACCCACGCGCAGCCCGGTTCGGGCAACCTTGTCGACGAACGCGGGTCCGATTCCCCTCTGTGTGGTGCCGATCGCGCCCTGTCCCCTGCGCTCCTCCTCAAGCCTGTCCAGAAGGATGTGGTAGGGCATGATCAGATGCGCCCGGTCACTGACGACCAGGTTGTCCGTCGTTACTCCATGTTCGCGCAGTTCGGATATCTCGCGAAGCAGCACAGCAGGATTGACCACAACTCCGTTGCCGATGACGCAACATACGTTAGAGTAGAAGATGCCGGAGGGAATGAGGTGCAGCCTGAAGGTGCCGTGAGGGTTCACAGTGGTATGTCCGGCGTTGTCGCCGCCGGCGTATCTCACCACCATGTCTGCGTTTGCGGCAAGTGAATCGATGACCTTGCCTTTACCCTCATCACCCCACTGACCTCCGACAAGCGCAAGAACTGGCATTAGTCTGCGGACTCCTTTCCTTTACGATGAAGATGTAGCAGCCGCTGTACGACCGTTATTGAGGCGCCCGCCGCCACCACTGAAACCGCCACAAACACGAAGCCTGTGATCAGGCCCAGCGCCAATACTATAACCCGCTCGGGGCGGGTACACAAACCAACCGTGCATTCGATGCCCACTGCCTCGCCCCGTGCGCGCACGTAACTTACGAGGAATGAGGAGGTCAGTGCAACATACGTGATGACAACTGCGATGGCGTTGCCTGATTGTGCAAACCAGATGCCGATGCCGGCAAGCAATGCTGCTTCGGATACCCGGTCGCACGTCGCATCGAGAATCGCTCCGAAGCGGGACGTCTTGCCCGTTGCTCGTGCCAGCGCGCCGTCGAGCAGGTCGAACAGCGACGCTCCGATGAGCACCAGTCCTGAAGCCAGGAATCTCCCTTCGGACGCCAGCCATGCGGCCACAATCGTGATGGCCACACCCGCTATGGTGATGACGTTGGGGGACACCGGGCACCGTCCCAGAACACTCACGATGGGAGCGGTGAACCCCGCGCCGGCCCTTCTTCGTAGTCTTTGCAGATCTGGCATTGACACGCGTCGGGCCCGCACCAGCGGGCCCGGTCAGACTCTGGCGGCCCTTTGTGCCGCTAGGCCTGTGCCTCGCTGGTCAGCGTTGTAGGAAGCGCTATCGGTTCCTCCTGGCATTCGCCGGAGATGAACTCCTCAGTTCGATGCCGGGCATCTTCGTCAGAGAACTGGATGGGAGGAGACTTCATGAAGTACGAGGAAGGCCCGACGAGGGTGCCTGCAAGTCCGCGGTCAAGCGCAAGCTTGCAGCATCTGATCGCATCGATAACGACACCTGCGGAATTCGGGCTGTCCCACACCTCGAGCTTCATCTCAAGGTTCAGTGGCACATCGCCGAACGTGCGTCCCTCCATGCGGATGTGGCAGAACTTGCGATCATGCAGCCACGGCACGTAGTCGCTGGGACCCACATGGACGTTGTCAGGACCCATGTCATAGTCGAGCTGTGATGTCACGGCGTTCGTCTTGGAGATCTTCTTCGACTCCAGTCTCTCACGCTCCAGCATGTTCATGAAGTCGGTATTGCCGCCGAAGTTGAGCTGATACGTTCTCTCGAGCTTCACCCCACGGTCTCTAAACAGTCGCGTCAGCACCCTGTGTGCGATGGTTGCGCCCACCTGCGACTTGATATCGTCGCCGATGACGGGCAGCCCTTTCTCGGCGAACCGCTTCTGCCAGTAAGCCTCGCGTCCTATGAAGACCGGAATGCAATTGACGAAGCCGCAGCCGGCCGCCAGCACTTGCTCCACGTACCACTTGGTGGCTTCCTCGCTGCCCACGGGCAGGTAACTTACGACGACATCCGTCTTCGTCTCCTTCAGGATCCCCACAATGTCGGCCGTAGGCCCTGGCGCCTTCTCGATCACCTGGGACAGGTACTTGCCCAGTCCGTCATGCGTCATGCCTCTCTCGACCTTGACTCCCGTCTTCGGGACGTCACAGAACTTGAAGGTGTTGTTAGGCGGCGCATAAATGGCCTTTGCCAGGTCCTTCCCCACCTTATTCTTGTCGATATCGATGGCCGCTACAAAGTTGATGTCAGATATGTGGTATCCGCCGAGGTTGACATGCATCAGTCCGGGAACGAAATCATCCCTGTGCGCATCCCGGTAGTAATGGACTCCCTGGACAAGGGAGGATGCGCAGTTACCGACTCCGATGATCGCGACATTGACACTGCCCATATTGTTGTCAGCCTCCTTCAGATTGCGGTTGTTCCAGATTGTAGTGCCTCTCAATCCGTGGTCATCTACGCACGGTGGGGCTGAGGTTCGGCGGGTCAGCGTCGAAAGCGTAAGCAGTCTCCTGTTCGGGGTCCCTCCGGGGATCACCCGCAGGAGGGCTCATGAAGAGCGTAAGGTAAGTAACACGCTTCTCGCGCACGTTTCATACGCGACACGGGC
Organism: Dehalococcoidia bacterium; assembly: GCA_003562555.1. Classification (GTDB taxonomy): domain Bacteria; phylum Chloroflexota; class Dehalococcoidia; order GIF9; family AB-539-J10; genus SKVJ01. Next base: position 4,470 of record PWUO01000075.1, on the reverse strand, counting down.
AAGCAGGTCTCCTGCCGCTGCCGCCGATGTAATTCAGATGCTCCGCAACGCCCCAACATTATCCTATGCCATCATTCGTGTCAATACGTGGCGCCCGGCTGATTCGTGCCTGCGCGGGGTGTCACGACGATATGCAGCACGCCCCCTGTTTTCACCGGGAGCATAAGACGGTACACTTACGCCGTCAACAGAATCTGGCCAAGGAGGGCACGCGCATGGATTTCCATCTGACGGAAGCGGAGCAGATGCTTCAGGCAACGGCTCGTGAGTTCGCGAAGAATGAGATCGAGCCGGTTGCCGCAGCCGTCGACAGGGCGGAAGTATTTGCGATGGACAACTTCAAGAAGCTGGCGGAGGTCGGCTTCACCGGGCTCGCCATTCCTGCAGAGTATGGAGGAAGCGGTGGCGATATCATGTCACTTTCGATCGTTATGGAGGAAGTGGCGCGGGCATGTGCGTCGACGTGCGACATAGTTGATGCACACATAAGCCTGTGCGCACGTCCGATCCTGCTCTACGGAAATGAGGAACAGAAGCAGAAATACCTCCCTCCGTTGTGTTCGGGAGAAAAGGTGGGGGCGTTCGCGATCACTGAGGCTGAGGCCGGCAGTGACATCGCCAACATCAAGACCACGGCAGTTCGAGACGGTGACGATTACATACTGAACGGCTCGAAGCTGTTCATCACAAACGGACCCGCGTGTGACACCATCGTGGTGTTTGCTGGTATTCCGGATCTTGCACCGCGCGGTATGACTGCGTTTATCGTCGAGGCCGATATGCCGGGGTTCAGCCGTGGACCCCAGTATGAGAAGGTGGGCATGAAGGGTGCTACCAATGCGGAACTTGTGTTCGACAACATGCGTGTGCCCGCAGCGAACCGCCTCGGTGAAGAGGGCAAGGGCATGAAGATCTGCCTCGGGACCCTCGATGAAGGCCGAATCGGGATCGCGTGCCAGGCGATCGGCATCAGCCAGGCAGTGCTCGATCATTGTGTCGAATATGCGAAGGAGCGCAAGCAGTTCGGTAAACCGATAGGCGAGAACCAGGCGATTCAGTGGATGCTGGTCGACATGGCCTGCCAGATAGAGTCCTCGCGCCTGCTGATGTACAAGGCGGCACGCATCATGGATGAGGGCGGCAACCCATCCAGGGCGGCGGCAATGGCCAAGCTGATTGCCTCCGACAGCTGTATGCAGATCGCGGTGAATGGCATTCAGATCCTGGGTGGCTATGGCTACATGATGGATTCGCCCATGCAGCGCTACTTCCGCGACGCCAAGCTGACTCAGATCTACGAGGGAACCTCAGAAGTGCAGCGTATGGTGATCGCGCGCGATCTCCTCAGATAACACCTTTCAGAGTCTATTTAGAGTGATTCGGCATCCCTCCGGAGTGACGCCACGCACTCCGGAGGGATCATCGTCGCCCTGATGAGGATTGGCTGATGTCCGTGTCGCAGGCGCGTCGATATCGGACGAGAGATTGAGAGCGGAGGTGCGAGATGAAGACAAAGCAGCAATACATCGATAGCCTTCGACGGCTCGATCTCGAAGTGTACCTCTTTGGTGAGCGGGTGACCGGCATCGTCGATCATCCCATGGTGATGCCCTCAATGAACGCGGTTGCTGCCACGTATGAGCTCGCCCAGGGAGATGTGATGACGGCGACCTCGCACCTGACCGGCAGGCGCATCAATCGGTTCACCCATATCCACCAGAGTGCCGACGACCTGGTGAACAAGTCCCGGATGGAGAGACTGATGGGCTCGTACACTGGCACGTGCTTCCAGCGCTGTGCGGGGATGGACGCACTGAATACGCTGTCAGTTGTGACGTACGATATCGATCGTGCACGCGGGACCAGGTATCATGAGCGATTTCTCGACTTTCTGCGCTACGTTCAGGACGAGGACCTCGTGTGCGATGCGGCCATGACGGACGCCAAGGGCGATCGGCGGTTACGACCGGCACAGCAGACTGATCCCGACATGTACACGCGCGTGGTAGGGCAGGATGCCGACGGCATCGTGGTCAGGGGTGCGAAGTTGCACCAGACGGGGGCTCTGAACTCTCACGAGATCATAGTCGTGCCGACGAGGGCGATGCGGGAGGAAGACAAGGACTACGCGATATCGTTCGCTATTCCCAGCGATACGAAAGGCGTGCTCTACATCTACGGACGTCAGCCGAGCGATACGCGGAAACTTGAGGGACACACGTATGATGTGGGCAACCTCTTCTACGGGGGGCACGAATGTCTCGTGGTGTTCGACGATGTGTTCGTTCCGTGGGAACGGGTCTTCATGTGTCGCGAATACGAATTCGCGTCCGAACTTGTGGAGAAGTTCGCCTCGTACCATCGGCAGAGCTACGCCTGCAAGTCGGGAATGGGCGATGTGCTTATCGGCGCGACGCAGACGATTGCGGAATACAACGGCATCGCGGACATGCCACACGTTCGCGACAAGATCGTGGAGATGAATCACCTGAACGAGACCATCTATTGCTGCAGTCTTGCGTGTGCCTACGAGGGAGCCCCCGAGCCTTCCGGGACATATTACGTCAATTCACTTATGGCTAATATCGCGAAGCTGCACGTGACCAGGGTGCCCTATGAACTGGCGCGCATGGCTCACGAAATCGCAGGTGGCGCCGTGGTGACGGTACCCTCGGAAAAGGATTTGCGTAACCCGCGTGTCGGCAGGTATGTGGAGAAGTACATGAAGGGCGTAGCAGAAGTGCCTGCTGAGGCAAGAATGCGTATGCTGCGGCTCATCGAAGGCCTTACGATGGGAATGGGAGCCGCCTGCTATCTGCCGGAATCAATGCATGGTGCCGGTTCGCCGCAGGCACAGCGGATCATGATAGCGAGGCAGGTGAACCTCGGGCCGAAACAGAAGGCCGCCAGGCGCCTCTGTGGCATCGAGTAGCGGTGACGTCTACTCCGCTCTGGTAACCTTCTCGATAAGTTGCAACATGGCTGCCCCACGTTCGATCGAGTTGTCGTACTCGAAGTCGAACTCGGGGGCGTGTTTCATCCGCAGATTGGAGGACACCTCCTTGCGAATGAACCCCGAGGCAGCCTTGAAGCCTTCGATTGTCTGCGATTGGGTCTCGGCATCTCCCATCACACTCACATAGACACGCACATGTCGCAGGTCCTCGGTGATCGACACCTCGGTGATCGAGATAAGGTTCGCCAGACGCGGGTCGTTGACGTCCTTCTCAAGGAGACGGCTGATCTCCTGTTGAATGGCTCGATTGAGACGCAGTGTTCTTCTGGACACGCCACCCTCCCGTCGCAGGCGCGCGCTTCATTCCGGCAACCGGCGAAACAGCGTGCTAGCTCGTCTTCTCCCGTCGATACAGCTCGATGACATCACCGACCTGGGTGTCTCCGAACGGGACAAGCCCGATACCGCACTCAAGCCCGGTGGTCACTTCGTTGACACTATCCTTGAAGCGCCGGATACTTACTATCTGAGGCTCGTTGACTACCTCTCCGCCACGGACAACGCGCACCTTGTACGCGCCTTTCCAGAGCCGGCCTTCCCTCACCAGTACTCCTGCAACCTTGCCCTGCTTGCCTCCAGGGAATATGGCCCGCACCTCGGCACGGCCTGCCAGCGTCTCGATGAACGCCGGCTTGAGCAATCCTGCCAATGCTGCCTCGATGTCTTCCTCGAGGCGATAGATGATATCGTATCGCTGAATTGCCACGCCCTCCTGTTCGGCCACCTGCTCCGCGCCCGGTGCGGACTTGGTGTTGAACGCGATGACGATGCCCTTATGGGCAGCTGCCAGCAATACGTCGTTCTCAGTCACCGCACCGCTTGCGGCGAGGACCACCTTTGGTTTTGCCTGCTCATTGCCAAGGCGTTCGATACTGCTGCGTATTGGTGCGATGCTTCCCTGTACGTCCGTCTTGAGGACGATATTCAGTTCCTTGATCTCTCCCACGCCTATCTGATTGGATAGTTCGGAGAGGCTCAGTTGAGTGGTGCTGGCGGCCTGCTGGCGTTCCTCAGCGGTGCTGCGTGCTGTCTTATCATCGCTCGTGACCGTAAACGTCTCCCCTGCGAGGGGCACTCCGCTCAATCCGAGCACCTCAACAGGCGTCGAAGGCCCTGCTAAGGCGATACGTTCACCCTTGTCGTCGAACATGGCCTTGAGCTTGCCCCACGTGGATCCGACGACGACTGCGTCGCCAGGCCGAAGCGTGCCACGTTGTACCAGGAGCGAGGCGAGTACGCCGCGCAGCTTGTCAAGTCGGGCTTCGATGACGATGCCCTCCGCAGGTCCAGTGGGATCCGCCTTGAGATCGGTCACGTCGGCCACGAGGAACAGGTTCTCAAGCAGCTCTGGCACTCCCTCGCCGCTCTTGGCGGATATCGGGACGCACACCACGTCCCCGCCCCATTCCTCGATGACCAGTCCCGCCTCAACCAGTTGTCGCTTGGTACGCTCG